>JAUXIB010000170.1 GCA_030621225.1 candidate division FCPU426 bacterium | reverse complement strand
AGCCGGAAGTCCTACAAGCAAAACTTTTTGAAAAAAGAGGAAAATATTCTGTGAGGAGGAATAAATGAAAGTAATCTATGAATATTCTCATTTAGGTGGTTCGGAAATTCTGAAAGTTCGCTTTCCACGTCACGAACAAGAGATTTATGATGTAATCAGAAAAGTCCAAGCTAAGAGAACCAAAATCAGCAAAGAGAAAACAATGAAAGGAAAGAAACTGTTTAATCCAAAGGATATGAACAGTCAGTTCAAAAAACGCTTAGCAAAAAAAGGGTACAGAGAACTACGAGATACCTATACGATACAAATACCTGGCAGTGAAGTCTCCATTCCGGGAGCTTACAAACAAATAGATTTTGTTAAAAGCCAAGTTCTTATTGAGGTCCAGTTCGGCAAATATGCCTTTATGTTCTACGACATGGCAAAATTCCAATATTTTTTCAATGAGAATAAAGCTGATGTTGGTATTGAAATAGTACCTTGTCATGCCTTGCACAAACAAATGTCTACAGGAGTTTCATATGGCGAACAATTGGTTTATGATATTGAACGTTTAAAAAGACACTTTCCAGCCGTGCCTATCAAAG
Source organism: candidate division FCPU426 bacterium (assembly GCA_030621225.1). Taxonomy (GTDB): domain Bacteria; phylum Oederibacteriota; class JAUXIB01; order JAUXIB01; family JAUXIB01; genus JAUXIB01. The sequence continues at coordinate 4,829 of JAUXIB010000170.1, read as the reverse complement.
TGATCTTAATTGACGTTGATTAATAATGGGGCCTTTTATAGTCACCACCTTTCAGAACCCCAATCACACATCCAGCGCACACAGGCATGGTGACAGTCACCGTGCCTGTCACCGCGATTTCAAGGCATACATCCTGCTCTTTCTTGTACCAATCGCAGTTACACGTTCCTGGGCCAATATTGGTTTGAGCGCCTTGTAAAGCCCCTGGCGGCTTATGCCAAGACGGCCCGTCAACTGCTTTACGGGACACGGGCCTTCTTTGGCAAGAATAGACAGTATCCGAGCCTGCGTCTTGGAAAGCGGCACCGCTCCTTCGACAGACGCTCGGAGCTTCTCCAATCGAGTCAATGCCTTCTCCATGCCAGCCGCAGTAGTGTCAATGACGTATTCAAGCCAATCGCTCGCATCCCCTATCTCGTTCACCCGCTGCAACTGGCGATAATAAAACTGCCGTCTCGCCAGCAGCAAATCATCAATGGTGAAAATGTGCAGCGTATCAAAACCGCGACGGTAAAGTTCCCACGAGAACAAAGCCCTGGCCAACCGCCCATTGCCGTCGCGAAAGGGGTGTATATCGGCGATCCCCAGATGCGCCAGAGCGGCCGTCACCAGCGGGTGCTCTTCTTGCCCTGCGCCGTTCAACCATTCCAGGAAATACTTCATCATCAACGCCAGGTGTTTGGGCGCCGGCGGCCTGTGGTCGCCGACATAAACCTGCACTTGACGGTACTGTCCCACCGGACCTTCGTCTACCGCGCCCTCTCCTATTATACGGTGCAGGTCTAAAATATTCTTTTCGGATATATGACGCGCCTGCGCGCGCATCCTGATCCAGCCTATTGCTCTCAGGTAGTTATCCACCATGCGGACATGCTGCTCCGGTTTGAGCACTTCTTGCTTATCGGCAACCCGTTGCACCTCCCGCTCGGTAAGCGTACTGCCCTCGATGGTTGTGGACGCGTACGCCATAATGATCGCCGCCTCACGGCTGGCAGCGCTTGGTTCGAAAACACCTTTCACCTGGCTCTCGGCTATCCTGCCTCTCAAGAAATCTATCTCGGACAGCGTTTTCAATACCCGCGGCCTTAATTTGAATTTGAACAGCTCAAATACGCTCATACAGGTATTGTAAACCATATGTCAACCATGTGTCAACCGCTAATGCATCGCCTCCGTTACGGAGATATTGCAATTCCATCGGCACGTAGGGGCGCGATTAATCGCGCCCTAGGGTTCAATAAATTGAACCCCTACAGGTCTTTGCGCGTGTAGCCGCCCCATAACCGAGGCCTTACCCGCTAATGTTTGGCAACAACCAACATTTGCGTTCCCAGCTCAAGCGCCCCCGGCTCTACTCGGATGCTATGATTATCTCAGGGGAAGTTTTGAAACACAGGCGCATCCTCAATGGAGAAGTACGCCACATTGGCCCAAGTGACAGGCATGGTGACAGGCATGGTGACAGTCACCGTGACTGTCACCACACTATTCTTAACCTCTTAAATATATCTCCCTCATATCCGGCACTTCCAGCGTAAAGTAGTGCACCCAGCCGTAACAATAATTGAACACTCCGATCAGCAGCGCGGTCTTGGAGGCAAAGATCAACCCCGGCACCAGGAGCAGCAACAGGCCGAAGGTATACATGGCGTTATTGGTGTACTTGAACATCCCCTGCCGCACTAATGGCTTTTTACGGTAGGCCGGGTCAAAGTGATCAATGCCGGTAGCCCGCAGAAGCCCGAAATACTTACGTACCGAATAGAACGTGTAAAGAATGAAAGGGGTAATAACCGCGGTCACGGTATATAAGAACAGGTGGCTAACCTCCAGGCTGTTGCGGTTGGCGTAGCCCAGGAAAAACACTACACATATACGGGGGATAAAAAAGACAAAAAACAACCCGGAGTATATATAGAAACCGGACATGCCCAGGTATCTGGTTATCAGGGAGTAATAGAGCTGAAAGCGCCAGCAGAACCAGACTAGGAAGTGATGGCCGATGGCCAACACCACGGCAGTCACCAGCCAAGCCTGGGTGCTCAGACCCCACAACTCCCCGGTCAGAAGATCAGCGGATTGCTGGGTCAGGTAGTAGAGAAGGTAGAGGGAAACGGTTAAATATAAGACCATCCAGCCCTGTCTTTCGAATACTTTCATTATATCCCCCAACCCTTTTCATTTAGCAACCAGTACACACGTCAAGACTACCAATGCAATAGTTAAGAAAACTAACACGACCGTTAAAAATATAATTGCACCCGTAAACCTACTAAGTTTCTGACTGCTTCTTATATCAAATATCATCTTAAGAACCTTCAGCTTTTCCGATTGCTGCTGCCCGTTCCCTCCATGCATAATTACATGCGGCATAAGAGCTGCGAGATCTTTTTCTTTAGCATTTTGCGCCTTCTCTATTTCCGCTTGTCCTAAGTCACCGTTATCTACCCAGCTTGAACCTTTGAAATCCTCCGGCACTTTTCGGGGTTGCTGTTCCGTGTTACCCATCTTTTCTCCTTACTTCAATTTATTGAAAACCCAAATACAAGGAATACAAGGGAATACAAGGGACATGTTTGAGTTTATGAAGATATTCTACCGCATTTATCCGTTTTTGTCAGGGGTGGATGCTATGATTATCTCAGGGGAAGTTTTGAAACACATGCGCATCCTCAATGGAGAAGTACGCCACATTGGTCTAAGTGACAGGCATAGTGACAGGCATAGTGACAGTCACGGTGACAGTCACCGTGACTGAAGCTCGTGAAACAAAGCAGGAAGAGCGCCCTCAAGGGGTAAATACGCCACATTGGCCTAAGTGACAGGCATGGTGACAGGCATAGTGACAGGCATGGTGACAGTCACCGTGACTGTCACCACACTATGCAGCAAGGCAGGAAACATGCCCTGTACCGTGCCAACCAGAGGGAGGATCCGGTACAGGGACCTGACTCCGTCATCCCTCCTTGACAATTACCGAATTTATGGTACATATAATTAAAGAGGCGGCGATAATTTCCGATATGTACTAGTAATAAGGAGGGGGATATGAAAAGAGGGACACTGACCATCCTGCTGGTTTTCACCTTGTTAGTCGGATTTTCCTGCAAAAGAAGAACCCCAACAGAAGCGTGGACGGTACCTCAGCCCACGGTCACGCCCCCGGTAGAACCTTTACTAGAACCGCTTAGCTATACACCATATTCGCCCGCCACAGGAAACAATTATTTCGGTCTAGACCTTTACAGCGAGCTTAGATCCGAGGACGGGAACATATTCTTCTCGCCTTTCAGTATCTTTTCAGCGCTGTCAATGACAGGCGAGGGTGCGCGTGATAGGACCTGGGACGAGATGAGATCGGTGCTTCATCTACAGGAAGACGATCACGTGAGGCGAAACGCATTCTTAGAGTTGATAAGCACGATCAATGCCCCTGGCAAAACGTACCAGCTCAAGACCGCGAATAACCTGTGGCTTGAGCAAACAAAGGAATTTTATCCTGATTATCTTAATATAACGCAGGATTACTATTTAGCCGAACTCACTAATCTGGATTTCAAAAATAATCCTGAAGGGTCAAGGATAACGATAAACGACAGGGTAGCACAGCAGACGGAAGGGAAAATTACGAATTTAATACCCCAGGGCGGTATTACTTCAATTACAAGGCTTGTTTTAACCAATGCGATATACTTTCTGGCGAAGTGGCGCAACGAATTCTTGCCAAACAAAACGTGGGCGCAGGATTTTGATCTCAGCCCGGGCGATACTATTAAAGTTGATATGATGCATCAAGAACTGCGGGGGACTATCGAGGATTACCATGGTGTGGCCCGCGTGCTGGAGTTGCCGTACGAGGGAGATGAGGTATCAATGTTTATCTTTCTCCCTGAACTGGGCGAGATGGCGGAGCTTGAGGATAATATGACCATTGGGCAACTTGATGCCTGGATGGCTTCACGATCAACAACACAGGGAAGTATCAAGATAGCCCTGGCCCTGCCGAAGTTCAAAGTTGAAACCACGTATACTATGAGTAACATTTTGCAAGACATGGGCATGCCGTATGCCTTTTCTTCGAAGAACGCGGATTTTTCAGGAATGGCAGAGACATATCCGGAAAAACTATATATCACACAAGTGATCCACAAAGCATTTGTTGAGGTAGATGAGCAAGGAACTGAAGCCGCCGCCGCGACAGCGGTGATCATTGGTGCGTCTATTACTACCAGTGTCAATATCTACGTTCCTCCCGTACCATTCGTAGTCGACCATCCCTTCATATTCACGATATGTGAGAATTCCACCGGTGCGATACTGTTTATGGGAAGGGTGAACGAGCTGGACCCAGCCAGCGATACAGGCAATACAGGCAATACAGGCGATACAGGTCTTCTCCTCCCCATAGGGAGTCTGATACCTTCCTGGTAGTAAATCGGTCTTTGACTCGCACTTCCCTGCCAGCCCTGGTTGCAGGCATGGTAACAGGCATAGTGACAGTCACGGTGACAGTCACCTTATTTTTAATTGTTTTTGGGGGTTATTACTTCGGGTATGGTTCCCAGCCCTTGCAAAAGGTCATAAGCGATTCTGTCAAAACGTCACAACCTGCCCTGAGCTAGTCGAAGGGTTCTAGACGCGGTCCTTTTCTGCTTATTACATCAAATGTTTTTTTCAACTTTCTAGGACGCTTTCTTAGTCGTGGACCGAGCCAATATCCTTCTCAGTTTACTCGGTACTCCCGCCCCCTTTAGTTCGTGCTCCCAAATTCTCACAACTCGCCAATTTTTTCTTCTCAATTCTAACCTTACCTTCTTATCTCTTTCTAC
>JAUXIB010000184.1 GCA_030621225.1 candidate division FCPU426 bacterium | reverse complement strand
GAGAATCTGTGTAATCTGTGGATTGTCCGTCGTGGTAAAAAAATCAAAACGCGCGCAGCCGCTTCAGGTAACTCCGGTAGTTGGCCAGAGTGTCATCAATAAAATCTCCGCCGAACTTCAACAGACATTCCCGGGCCAACTCAAGCGCCACCATCGCCTCGCCGACCACCCCGGCGGCCGGCACGGCACAGACATCCCGCCGTTCCTTGTGCGCGCTTGCCGCTTTTTTGCTCCTAATATCCACCGTTTTAAGGGGACAGCCCAGCGTAGGCAACGGCTTCATCGCCCCTCGCAATACGATATCCTCGCCATTGCTGACGCCACCCTCAATGCCCCCGGCACGGTTACTACTCCGCCGAAAACCGCCGCGTTCATAGAATATCTCGTCGTGCACCTGGGAACCGGGGCGCAGACTGGCGCCGAAACCAACCCCGACTTCCACACCTTTCACCGCCGGAATAGACATCAAAGCACGCGCCAAGCCAGCGTCCAAACGCCGATCCCAACTGACATAACTTCCCAGTCCCGGCGGCACACCCTTTATCACCACTTCAAACACACCGCCCAAGCTCTCGCCCTCTTTCGCCGCGGCATCGATACGCCGTTTAGCCTCTTTCTCCGCCCTAGCATCCAGACAACGCAACGAACGCTTATCGGCAGCAACCAGGGCCTTTTCCTCGCGCGGATTGCGGCCGACCAGATTAACGTCGGCAATAGACAGGACGTGACTATAAATACGGATGTCAAGTAAGGCAAGCAGCTTTCTGGCAACGGCGCCGGCGGCCGTGCGCGCCGCGGTTTCACGCGCGCTGGAACGCTCCAACATATTCCGCAGATCATGGGTGCCATACTTCATGGCCCCCGCCAAATCAGCATGCCCAGGCCGGGGCGCGTAAAAACCTCCGCCACGGCCGGCAAAAGGATCAAGCACGCCGCGCCAGCGAACCCACTCACCGTTATCTATCTGTATGACCAGCGGAGCTCCGGTAGTACGACCGCCACGCATGCCAGCCGTTATTTCCATACGCTCCCGCCGCCTTTGGCGAACGCTACGTCCATAACCGCATTGCCGCCGCGCCAACTGCGTTTCTATGTCACTCCGACGCAAAAGCATACCGGCCGGCAGGCCTTCTAACAACGCGGTAATACACTTACCATGCGATTCACCCCCAGTGGTAAACTTAAATACTGGCATTATATCTCCAGTTATCTCTCTACTTTCGCGGAAAACTCGGAAGCGGGATACGCCATCCACTAACTATGCCGATTTCACCAACCATATCCGCGGTCCGGACTCCCCAAGAGAGTCCCCGTGGTCTCCATCTCTCAGAGATCATAAAAGGAGACTACAAATCCGCGTGGAATCTGCGTAATCTGCGAGAATATGTTTTTCAACACTATCCACCGAAAAGGACTCACCCACTAACACTCATAACACGCGGCGTAATAAAGATAAGCAGCTCCCACTTAGTGATTTTGGTATATGAACTAGTAAAAAGCAACCTGCCTAGGATGGGAATATGGCAGAGCATGGGGATCCTTCTCTCTCCTTTTATTTCCTCCTCGCGGATCAGACCACCGATCACCACTGTTTCACCATCCTGCACTGTTATCACGGTTTTTGTACTCTGCGTTGTCGTAGGCGGCGGTCCCTCCGCGGGCACCGCGCCCCACACAGACTCAACCGAAGCGATAATACCCATGGTCACTTCTCCCTTTTCGTTAACCGAAGGCACCACCGATAGGTTTATAGGCAATTCTTTGGTGATATATTCATATGTGGTGGTAATCAAACCCGTTGTAGCATCAATATCTCGCGTAGTTTGCACATAGATAAAAGACCGCATGGTATTTATCTGGGCGCCGCCAACATGGGCAAGCGCCTTATCAACACTGGTGGACTGCACCGCGATCCGCGGCGCGGAGATCACCTCAGCCTGGTTATTATTTTCCAAGGCGGATAAGGTAAAAGTGAGGTCCATATTCTGACGAAGTACGCCGATAGTCAAGTCACCCATGGCCCCCCCAGCCGGGAAGACATCAACAACACCAGAACCACTAACGTTAGTGCCGCCCGCCGAACCCGCCGCGTTGCCGACCCAGCTCACACCAACTTCCCTAATGTTCTCCAAATTCACGTCAACCAGCTTTGCCTCTATCATCACCTGTGGCACGGGGAGATCCACATTCGCCAGCAGTTCTTCGATCTTCGGCATAAAACTAGAATGGCAGGTCACGATCAGGCTGTTGTTACGGGCATCGGTCTGAATGATAGTAACCCCGGCATTCGCCAGGTGCGGTCCGATAAGCAACAGACCCTCATCAGGAGAAATATAATTAAGACGATAAAAACGCGTGATCATCTGCGACTCGGTCTTCTCAGACTCTCCAATGTACTCAAAACGCTTAAGCATGGCGCGAATCTCGTCTATGTCCTCGCGTACACCCTTGATGATCAAGCGGCTTTTGACCGCGTCAGTCACAATGTTAGCGACATTCGTCGGCGCGAGAAAAGGACGAATTTTACTGACCACCTCGTCCAAGTTATATCCCGCCACGGCAATGGTCTGGATCTGCTGGATCATATTTCCCTTGGCGGTCATCATCTTTGTCGCGGTACCAACCCAGAGCACGTTATTCTGTATCTCATAGGTATAATTGGTAGAGGCAAGGATCTTAGAGAGGGCCTCCCACAAGGGAACATCACGCAAAACCTGAGTAACGGTGCCTACCACTTCCTCATCGATCAACACATCAAAACCAGCTTCCGTTCCCAGCGTTTTAAGCACACCCATCATATCCGCGCGCTGCAAATCCAAACTCACCTTATGGTTCAAATTACCACGCGCCGACTCCCGAGGCCTTTGTGGCGCCGGTTTCTCTACCGAGATCACCAACTGGTTATGATCCCGACGCACGGAATATTTAACCGCCGGCCGCAGGTCCAGGGATATACGGCTAACGTTAATCGGCCGCCGCTGCACATGACGCGCCAGCAAGCGTGTAACCCCCTCCTCCTGAAAGCTGAGTTCACTCTTGGGGGCGTCCAACAGTGCGCCATAGAAATCCACGTTAAGACGCCGGGGATCGTCCTCCTTCGAAACCTTGTACCTGATCTGGCCATCAGCAGTGATTACTACGCGCAGCTCTTCCGGCAAACTCTTGGCGTCTATTTCCACCAGGCGATATACCTGTTTAACCGTTGACACCGCCTCACCGCTTAACGGGCGCTGCGAAACACCCTGTGGTTTAGCCTTTAGTTCAAGCACAAACTCGTCCGCCGCCTGCACCTTGTTGATGGAGACCGGTCCCTGCTCCAAGTCCACCACCAAGTGCACCTCCTTACGTCCCCGCTTCACATGCTCCGCGACACGGATAGCGACCACCGGTCCCATATTCACATTAAATTTGTTTTGGGAGAACGCCTGACGAACATCCGGAAAAACCAGCAGATAACGGCTGGGGTTCTTTAGCCGCTGGCCAAAGGCCTTGTCAAGCCCCTGTCCTTTTATAACGACGCGCACACCGTTCTTCACCCGCGTATAGCTAACCTTCTCCATGGCGTTACCGGTCGCCTTCGCCACTGGAGACGATGCAGATGATCCCTTCTTTTCGCCAGTTTTTTGGGGATTGACGAAAGTACTATCTCCCGTCGTATCACCCCCACCTTTCGGCTTGACGAAGCCCTCATCCTCCGCCGCCTGCGTTACCCACAACGGAGCAACCAGTACAACAACACTAATACCTATTAACCAGGCCCGGGCCTTTAATCTCATCACTCCCCCTCTCTAAAATTTAGGTCGCTTTGGCAACACACGGACTAATCAAAATTATGCGTGCCCCCAAGCTTGAAGGGAATCTCCTCATCACCTTGTATTAATAACACCGTCTTTGCATCCAACACCTTGCCGCGAATCGCGGACACGACCTTTCCATCCTTACCATATAACCGCGCACCACGCAACTGATAGGTCTGCTTCGGCCCCTTATAACGCTTGAAAATGGCCACCTTGCCCCCACCAATGCCTATGATCCCAGTCAAAGTAAGCTCATGGATCAACAACTCCGGCTTCACTTTAGTCGCCAGGAGTACCACAAAGGGGTCGCGTACATCCCATGACTTATAAAGGTAAGGAACCGCCTGCTCTGCTTCGGACGCCAAAGGGACAGTAAAACAACAAAGTAACATAATAGCAGAAAGCACCCACGCCGCCCACCGCCACCGCCTTCTTGCTTCGTTCCGATTCCCTGTCCGCATAATCGTCATTTCTTCCTCACTTGCCTTTCGCGTCACTGGCCGTATAGACATAAGTCCTCACTCCCACCTCCGCCTTCAAACTACCAGGTATGCTCTTGTCCCGGTTTCGCTCCAACTTCACTGATTCACAGACCAGCAAACGCGGCACCCGCATTAGCTCAGTGATAAAAGCAGCCAGGCCCCTATAGTCAGAGATAATACGTATCTGCGTGGTAAGCACCGCGTAATTCCCCTTCGCTCCCTTTCCTTTCCTGCTGGGCGGCTTGAAAAACATTTCCAAGGTAACCCCGCTCATCTTCACCGCCTTATTGATACCACGCATCGCCTCCGGCACTCCCTCCTCCTCAGGCAAACGCCGCTTGATACGCCGCAAATTACGTACTACCTCTTCCGCTTTACGCTTAGACTCATCAATATTCTTGATGCTGTTCTCGATTTTCTTAAATAAATCTTCCTCCTTCTTCAGCTCTTGGCTCAGCTTCGCTATAGCCTCTAGGCGCGGTTGGTAAAGCCCCTTCACATAGCCGTAAGTTCCGCCGACCAGGATGACTATGCCCAAAACCAGCATCTGCTGCTGCTCCTTGGTAAGCTGTATATTTTTCAGATCATCAAGCTTCATTGTCTCTGCCTATAACAATTCATCTAT
>JAUXIB010000234.1 GCA_030621225.1 candidate division FCPU426 bacterium | reverse complement strand
CTTTTTTCCTTCCGCCATCCTTCTCTGTTTTCTTGTTCATACTACTATGTATACTATATAACATACATACTGTCAAGGAAAAAATAATAAAAACCACACCTCGTAACTGAGGCATTACACCTCATCAGGTGCGAATAATCGGCCTCCTGCGCGTCAAAAGCATATATGTCAGTAATCTCATAACGTCGCTAGCAGATAAAAACCAGCAGCAATCAATAATATCCCCGAGACCCACTTGACCAAAGGCATAACCTTGGCTGCGACAGCCTCCAACTTACCGACGCCCAAACCCAGCCCGACTATTGCCCCGGCCAAGGGCAAGCTATGACCCAGCGCAAACATGGCCAGTATCGCCGCACCCCACAGAGTCTGACCCTTTAATGCGGCGGCGCCCAAAGCCACCAGCAACACCGGATTACAGCCAACCGAGCAGCTAGTGGTAGCGCCGCCCAACGCCAGGCCGAAAACCATCGCCCCCCAGGGTCCGCTCAATACCGAGCTAGCGGTCGCGTTGATCTTGGGGATCCTGATCGGCAAAAGATCCAACACGACCAGACCAAAAATAACACAAAGCCCCCCGGCAAAAATCTGCCAGTATCGCCCCATTGACGATGCTATCACCTGGCTGATCAACCCAGTCATCGCGCCGAGAAAAGCCAGAGCGATTATCGTACCCAGCATAAAAAAGGCGCCGGCCAGCAATACGTCGCGCCGACTCCTACCTGCCTGGACACCGGAATAGGCAGCAATGGCGGGAACAATAGCCAGGTTACAACATGAACTGACCGCGCTCAGTATGCCAAAGAAAAAAGCTGCGGGCAAAACACTGAAGCCAAAGCTAGCAGATCCCAATATCTGGTTGATCCATTCTTGCATATTTGACACTCTGGGATTAGCTTCGTATCTTCCGCCGTCGTTAACGCTCCAAAAATATTACTTTTATGGTTAAGAGCGTCAGCTATGTCGGACAAGCGTAGCTCGTAGCTCGCCGTCTAGTTAACAAGCACCCTGTGCCAACAACTACTTGGCACTTGGAATTAGTCTTGTAGCTCGTATTTCGTTCAGCTAAATTCGGAAGCAAAACTAGATACTAGATACCAAATACTAGATACTGCCTTATCCTACTTCCCTTTCTTGGACCCGCAAGCGCCGGGCGCGCAGGAGGAGCGCGGCTGGGAAGCCAAGAGATAAGCGCGCAACAGCTTATCCTGATTCACCTCGCCCGATACAGCCAAAGACTGGCAACCACGGCCCAATACCGCCACACTAGGCAGAGACTTAACGGAAAAACTTTTGACCAGCACAGCGTGGTCAGCCGCGTCTTTGCTGATAGTAAAAGCAGCCACCTGTTTGCCTTGGCCCAAGAGTTTTTCCACGACGGCCTTTACCTCGGCCGCGAATTTCTTGTCCGCCGCCGCATCAGCAGCAGGCAGAAAAATAAAGACAACGTCCTTATCCGCCGCGACCTTGTTCAAAGACTCTACGGAATCAATAGTCGCGCCACACAACACTGTTGCCAACCCCGAGCCGCTTAAATCAGCAAGCGACTTGCCCTCGGTCACAAATCCCGTTTGCGCTTGATCAAGCGGTGCCTCCTTACCTTTGATCAGCGCATGAACGACCAGCACGCCGGCCGCCAATAGAACCGCCCCGGAGATCATTCTTTTTACCAAGGGCAGCCTACCGCCGCCTGAGGACGCGCAACAGTCTGAGCGCGGACTATCCGGGCAACATTCGGCCGTCTTCGCTTTTTTTCGTTTTTTATCTGCCATTTTCATAAAGCCATCTGCTCCTGTAAAGCCCCGGACATACCCCCCCCTCATTTGATCACTTGGATCTTAATTGATTACTACTGAACCAGCAAGGAAAACTTGGTAATGGGCTACTTTGCGCGGAAGCCGCGGAAATATCTCGGAGATCGCGGAAAAGCACCGTCATTGAAAGTCTCCACCCCTGAGGGGCCCAGCCCCAAAGAACTATGGTGAACATGTCGCGAGATACTTTTCCGACACTATCCACACCGCGGCTCAAAACTCGTCACCGACCGCGTTCAGACACACCTGGGTATTGTTGTAAAAATCCGCGCCGATATGCCAGATAAGCACACCGGCGTAGTCCTGGTCTATAACGTGCTGACATTTCAAGGCAATGGACTGAGGAGTGGAATAACTTATCCAACTGCCAGCGTTGTACTTGTAAGGCACCTGGGCATTAACATCCCAGCCGTCGTTATAACCACCCAGTGGGTAGACCTGACGATTTTTAACACTCCCACAAACAGAATTATCACCACCGCAGCTCCCGGTGCTGTCGTATTTAAAACCGTAAAAAGCCAACCCCATCAAGAGTTTCTCCCGGGGCACTCCCCCAACAAACACCCAGTCCTGCAAATCACCGGACACAGAATTGGTGTGAAAGCAGCAACTGCCCGTACCATACAACGGTGCGTTATGCCCGGCATGCGCGTTCCAGCAACCATGGTAATTATAATTCATACAACAAACATAATCATAGAGGGGCATCAACTGCGGTATATCAAAACCGGAAAAAGTATAACTGTTCCCCACACAGAAGGACATCTCCAGGCTGGGGTCGATGACATCCAAGGCCGCCCGTAACTCCTGACTGAGCAAGACAAAGTTAACCTTGTCAGGTCCTGTGCTGGGGAATTCCCAATCTATGTCTACCCCGTCATAACCACGCGCCTGCACCAGATTCACCACCGAAGTGACAAAGTTAGTGCGATAGGTAGCATTAGCAGCCAGGCTGGTGAATTCCGCGTCCCAGCCCCAGCCCCCCACGCAGAGTACGACCCTGACCCCGTTGGCATGGGCAGTAGATATCAAAGCAGGATTGTCAATAGGAGTATTATTTACCAGAGTCCCGGTGTTCGTAGGATCGGCAGCAAAATGAGCTATGTGTGTAAGGTCCTGATAACTGATATCAGCCACAGGATAATTCGAAGCATCATAGTCAGGATAATACCCCAGTACCACCCTGGACAGCCCGGGAATAGGCGAAGGGGTAGGAGTAGGAACGGAAGTAGGCGCGGCAACAGGAACGAGAGTAGGAACATGGGGAGCAGCAGCATAACCAAGATTCCCCGGGTCCAACGGGCCGGCATTCTTGCGGCTACTGCAAGCAAAGATGAAAGCCAAGGAGAAGATTACTACCCAAGTTTTTGCAACGGTATTCATTAGCACGGCATATATATCATGGTAACCACCTTCTGTCAATTGGAATGTGGGGGGCGGGGGCTACTTCGCAACTCGGAGTTCGTAGCTCGCAGGCCATTCCCCGTCTACTGACTACTGCCTACCCTTCGACTTGCCTTTACGAGCTACCAGCTACTAAATACGAGATACGATCTCCGAGTCCCGATTTTCTTGTTCGCAGATAAAATTTATATTAATTTTGAATCCTTTTCGCCACTGATAGCA
>JAUXIB010000097.1 GCA_030621225.1 candidate division FCPU426 bacterium | reverse complement strand
CTCCACAAAAGCGGTGAACTGGCGAAGCGTGCCAGTGCCGCTTTCGATATTTTAAAGGCTTGCCGTCTTTGTGCCAATGATTGCCGCGTAGACCGTACGGCCGGTCGGCGTGGTTTGTGTCGTTCCGGCGAGCAGGCTATGGTTGCCAGCGCCGCGCCCCATCACGGAGAGGAGCCGCTTATTTCCGGCAGTCGCGGTAGCGGCACCGTTTTTCTAACCTCCTGTACCTTGAAATGTGTCTTTTGTCAGAATTTCCAGATTAGCCAGGAGGACCTGGGTGAGGAAACGTCCGCCGAACAGCTTGCCGCGCGGATGGTTGCGCTGCAGGAACAGGGATGTCATAACATAAACTTTGTATCCCCCACGCATTTTTTGCCGCAAATTTTGGCAGCCCTTTGCCTGGCGGCTGCGGACGGGTTGAGGGTTCCTCTTGTTTACAATACGAATGCTTGTGATACACTGGAAGCCTTGGGGCTTTTAGATGGTGTCTTTGATATCTATATGCCGGATATCAAATACAGCGATGACGGGGTGGCCGCGCGCTTTTCCGGGGCCAAGGGTTATCTGTCCCATAGTCGTGCCGCCATAGCTGAGATGGTTCGCCAGACGGGGTCTTTGGTTTTGGACGAGAATGGAATTGCTGAGCGGGGTGTTGTCGTAAGGCATCTTGTTTTGCCGGGAGGTTTGGCCGGCAGCAGGGAGGCATTGGATTTTCTGGCCGGTTTGGGTAAAGAAGTGCAGTTGAGCTTAATGGCTCAATATCATCCAGCCTATCGTGCCGATGAGCATCCGGAGATCAACCGCCGGTTAAAACAGCAAGAATATCAGCAGGTGGTAGACTATGCCGCGCAATTGGAGCTGCCGTACGTATATGCTCAGGAACTTTCTTCGGCAGCGCATTATTTGCCGGACTTTAACAAGGATGAACCTTTCGGGTAACATAAGGGTCTGCTTCGTAGCTCGTAGCTCGAAGTTCGTAGCTCGGTTTATAAACAGTACACGGCACATTGGATACAGGATACGGGGGCTGGATAAGTAATTCTGAATTCTGAGTTATGAATTCTGAAGCGAGATACTAGATGCCAGATACTAACTTCCACACGCTATACGCTATACCCTACTTCGCCCCCCTGTCTTCCTGTCGGAAGACAGGAAGGGGGGCTACGAAGGGCAAGCGCTATACGCTGTACTTCGGTTTGATGATGTTACTTTCGGTTTCTTGCCTTCCGAAGGCCGAGGCCCAAGTCCCGAGGCCCGGTCATCAAATGAACTGGCCTGAGTTGAACCCGGAGCGCGAAGGCAGAGTGGGGCGGGAGATTACCGGACTACCAACGCTTTACAGCGTTGGCGCGATAAGGTTCTTTCAAAAATACATTTCACCGCTGGATGGTCCGCGCTGCGCTTTTACCCCTTGCTGTTCCAGTTATTCTTTGGCTTGCCTGCGTCGTCACGGTTTGGTGGTCGGCTATTTTCGTACCTGTGACAGGCTAATGCGTTGTCATGGCGGGGCGGTAGGCTATTTGCGCAAAGGGACAAAGTGTTATGATCCGGTGCCATAAGTGGGCACGCGTGGATAGTTCGCTGTTCAGGGGATGTGTTTTAGTTCGTTGTTCAGGGGATGTAGTATGTTGTGTGCTGTTTGCTACCTACTACATACACCAAACTAGGAACTATTTACATGTTCCGACGGATTTTTTCAGGGAGCTTATCTCCCCGGGCCGTAAATGCCGCCACTTCCCGGCGGGCAATGTCCCCAGGGAAACAGGACCGAAGCGAATCCGTTTCAATTCCAGCACAGTGTGCCCGATTTGGCCCATCATCCGCCGCACTTCCCGCTTTCGTCCCTCATAGAGAGTTATTTCCACGATACTGTTGCTTTGCAACTGTGAGACCAGGCGTGCGTCGGCCGGGCCGCTCTTGCCTTCCTGGTAGATGATGCCGCGCTTTAGGCGGGAGATGTCGCGTTCATTGGGGATGCCCTTGACTTTGATGCGGTAGGTGCGGGGTAGTTCTGCCGAGGGATGCAGTAGGCGGGAGGTTAATTCGCCGTCATCGGTAAGTAGCAGTAGGCCGGTGGAGTTAATGTCCAGTCGTCCCACCGGATAGATTCGAGTTTTAACGCGGCCGCGTAACAGGGAAAGTACGGTGGGGCGATCTTTTTCGTCGGCAAGGGTGGTGACAACGCCAACCGGCTTGTTTAATATTATGTAGGTGTGATCACGGCTTGGCGGAGCTAATAGACGTCTTTTGAATTTCACCTGGTCCTGTCCCGGAGAGACTGACCGGCCCATGCCCTTTACCGCCTGACCGTTGATCGTCACCAATCCCTGACGGATGTAATCATCACATTTGCGCCGGCTGCCCAGTCCGCAGTGCGCCAGGAACTTATTCAGGCGAATTTTTTCTTTGTCAGATATTTTGGGATCCACAGGTTTCTCTCCTTGGAGCTTCTGGATTAGGCATCTTTAACGACCTATCCACAGATTACACAGATTTCACAGATTACCCTCTTTGGAGCATCTAAACCAGACTTTCTTAACGGCTCATCCATATAAAATACGCAAACCCGCTTACTGAAAAGTCCAATTACACCGATTTTCTGTTCTTATTATCTGTGTAATTTTTATGCCCAACCCCAATCTCAAACCGTCAAAATCAAGAATGCTCTCCTACTAACGAAGAATCCTTCTCGCCGTTATTAAAGAACAATCTGTGTAATCTGTGGTACGAACACCAAAAGTGTTCTCGCGAGTTTCTGCCTTGCTAAATATAACAGAAACTTGCAAATCTGTGGATAAAGCCGTTCTTGGTTTGTTCCAACAAAAAACCCCGGCGGGTAAGCCCGCCGGGGCATGATTACAGCATACTATTTGCTTTTGCCCTTTGGCTTCTTGCGTCCGGCTGCGGCCAAGGCTTTTTTCCAGTTGCCGAATTCACGGCGGGCCGCTGAATAGAGGGCGAGCTTGCCGCGGTAGGCGACGGTCGCGCTCTTGGGATTGAGCGCCTTGATCTCTTTGAGTACACGCTTCTTGTCCCACTTGGTCAGTTTCTCGCGCCGCCGTTTGCGGCCTCGTTCCAATATCTTGTCGTAATTAATACCAGCCTTTTGGACTGCCTTGCGCCAGCTATGAAAGTAGCGCTTGGAAGAGGCGGCAGTAAAGAGCGGTATATAATTTTTGGAGACGTTGCTCGCGGAGATGTCAACACCGGTGCGGTTAAGCTTCCTGATCTCTTGCACGATTAGGTGCTTGCTCCATTTTTGTTTCAAGGGGTATTCCTCCTTAATTATATCGAAAATGTCCCTGCCCCGCAAAATTGAGGTGTTATTATAGTCGAAAGGCATCTGCTGTCAAGGGTTTTTTTCTTTATGACTACGAGAAATTGTTTTAGTGTTTGTGTTGACATCATTATGTTGACAGTTCCCTTTGGATTTGTCATAATTTGGGCAGTTTAGATGGTTGACGGTGGGATTTTATAATTTACGCGACCTGGGGGGTCAGATGACGAAGGGCACAAGTAGTTTCTTTCCTTGTATTGATCTCTTCTCTTTCGTACCAATCCATTCACGCGGACCAATCACTGAACAGCAAGGGGAAGCTGGTTTCTCCTGGTGTCTATCTCGTAGTTTGCAAGGGTGGGGGGAGCGTGACGACGAGGAAGGTGCTGGTGGTGAGGTAAGGGAATTCTGAGTTATGAATTCTGAATTATGAATTGCCAAAGCGGAAGGAGCAGCAACCCGTAACGCGAGTAGGGGCGCAGCATGCTGCGCCCAATTGGGAAAGAAGAAGTAAGAATTAAAAAGACTAGTTGTTTTACAGCATAGCTGTGAAACAGACGATAATATTTGTAGGGGCGGTTCGTGAACCGCCCAGAGAGCCGGTGTTATGAATTTAAAATTTAGAAGAGAGCGTGTTTTATGATTAAGAGGATAATCCCGCTGGTGTTTTTCCTGCTGGTGCTGATCCTATCCTGCGTGAAGGAGCCGAAGGGGCGGGACAATCCGTTTGATCCTATAAATGCTACACCCACACATACGTCTATACCTACATCAACGTCCACTCCGGCAGGGGAATATTGGACGCAGGCAACTTCCGCTGCTGGTTTCAGTACGAGGCTTGGGCATTCTAGCGTGGTGTATGATAATAAGATGTGGGTAATTGCTGGCTATCGATTTGGTTACACGGTAAACGATGTCTGGTCTTCTGTTGACGGGGTGAATTGGATACAAGCTACAGCATCAGCAGCATTCATTAAAAGATGTGGTCATTCAAGCGTGGCCTATAATGGCAAAATATGGGTGATGGGAGGAAACGAGGATGCAGGATCTGCTTATTATGGTGATGTTTGGTATTCTACGGATGGGGCTAGTTGGACACAAGCGACAGCTGCTGCGGCTTTTGGAGAGAGGACCGCGTTTCCCACTCTTGCATATAACAACAAGATGTGGGTAATTGGAGGATCTGACGGGGTCTCCATTTTCAATGATGTGTGGTCTTCAACAGATGGAGTAACTTGGACACAAGCAACAGGAACAGCGGCATTCGAAGCGAGATATAATCACACCAGTGTTGTTTATGACAATAAAATGTGGGTGATAGGTGGATATGATGATGCCTCCCATTATAATGATGTATGGTATTCCACAAACGGGGTGAACTGGATTGCCGCTACTAGTGTGGCAGCTTTTCCCGAGAGATCGGCATTTGCTAGTGTTGTCTACGATAACAGGATGTATGTCATAGCGGGATGGGCTAACGGTCCCGCGAAGAACGATGTTTGGTGTTCTGTGAACGGTAGAGATTGGAACGCGGTAACAATGTCAGCTGCTTTTGGCGTGAGACGGAATTATACCAGCGTAGTCTATGATAATAAGATGTGGGTGATTGCGGGGATTAATGACAGCACTGTCATAAACAATGTCTGGTATTCACCCTGATCTGGTGTAAAGAAAATGCTGATAGTACAATGAAAGGAGTTGTTAAGATGAGTGCCGTGAATAGACTGATAATTATATTCGCTTTGCTGAGCTTGTTGGGTACGAACACAGCCTGGGCGGCGGGAGGGGGTGACTTCCTGCGTTTCCCGGCCAGCGTGGCCGCGGCAGGCGCGGGGAACGTGATTACCGTCAGCGAACCGAGCGGCTTTAGCTCGCTCAACAACCCGGGCGCCCTGGCCTGGGTGGACGGCATCCAGGTCGAGTCGTCCTATTACACCTACATCTCGGAGGTGAGCCTGGCGCATACGGGGGTCTCGTTGCCGCTGGGCAAGAGCTTCGGCGTGGGGGGAGCTTTCAGCTATGAATGGATGCCGCCCTTTGACAGCACCGAGGGACTGGCGGAGAGCGTCTCGGTAGCCGAGTGGGCGGCTAACGGCTCTGTTGGCTACCGCGTCACAGAAAGCACGGGGCTCGGCTTCGGCGGCAGGTACTTCTCCTCCTCGCTGGGGTCGTATTCGTCCCAGGGATACGGTGTGGACTTTGGCGCTTACATGCGCTTTCTGGAGGGACGCCTGGTGGTGGGGGAAAGGGTGCTGAACCTCTTGAGCCATCAGGCGAGTTACCTGGAGGGCGGAGAATCCGGCACCCTCACCCAGGAGGTGCGCACCGGGATAAGCTGGGGGCAAAACATCTCGCGTGGTATGGGCGCGAACTTCATGTTGGAATACGCCCTTGCCGACGGTGAACGGCAGGGGTTTTGCCTGGGGGTGGACTCCAGGTTTTACGGCCTGGTCAACGCCAGGGTAGGCTACCAGATCTGGGATGACGCCGTAGACCTGGGCGGGCTGAACAATCTGTCCCTGGGTCTTGGTTTTGGCCAGGACTCGTATCGGGTGGACTACGCGCTCCTTTCCAAGGGGGACCTCGGCTACACGCATCGCGCGGGGATACTCTACCGTTTCTCCGGTAGTGGAGAGAGGCGGGACAACGAAAGAAGTGGCAGACCGTTATTTGCGGGGCTCAAGACCGGTATGGCGAAGCTGGGCTTCGGTCTGGTTGGCGGCGGCATCGTGATGGGGGTTAGCGGTCTGGCTTGTTACCTGTCTTCGATGAAGTTGCAAAATGAGTACGAGCAATTCCACCAGGACTATATGGAAGCTAATTATGGCGAGGCGGTAGAGGCATGGGATACGAGCATGGAGAAATACGATTCCTACGAGAGCAGGGCAAAGCTGGCTCAGATGGTGTTGATATCGGGCGCGGTATCTTTCGTCGCGGGGAGCGTGATATTGCGGTGGTTCTGTGGCGGGGAGCAGCGAGCCAGGGGGGAGAACGCGGCGCTGAACCTGGTCGCGAAGAAAGACGGAACGCAGGCGCTCGAATACAGCTTGAGATACTAGAGTGGTGTTCCAGTTATACCTTTACAGTTGGGGGATGAGGATGAGAACACAGTTCACTTGTAGGGGTTTGATTCATCAAACCCATGTAGACAGGGCGTGATGAATCACGCCCCTACTGGTGTGGCGAACATTGTAAAGCCATTATGGAAACACTGCATGGATAAAAAGGGAGAGAAAAATGAGGAATAGGACGATCGGGTTGTTGATGATCACATTATTACTGCTGGCTATGCCGGCGAGCAACCGGGCCCAGGTGAAGCCGCGCGTGGCGGTATTGGACTTGCAGGCCTTCGAGGTGAAGGAGGGCATCGCTTCTATTGTCAGCGAGTACATCCGCACGCTGATCAATAAGTCCGGCACCTTTACCGTGGTCAACCGCGAAAACATGTACGAGGTGATGAAGGAGCAGACTATTCAGATGTCCGGCTGCACCACAAACGAGTGCGCGGTGGAGGTGGGGTCGCTCCTTAATGCCCAGAAAATTGTCGCGGGAAGTATCGGCAAGATCGAGGACACCTTCTTTATTACCCTAAAGCTGATAAACGTGGAGACGGGGGTCACCGAGAAGCAGGAGACGGAGTCCTACCGCGGCAAGGCAGACAAGTTCGAGAAGCCGGTGGAGAGGTTGATAGATAAGATGATGCAGTGGCGGATGGGCGGCGGAATCGTGGCGCCGATGTCGGCGGCCAAGTTTTTCTATTTCGATAAGAAAGGCAAGTCTCACCCGGTGACGGGGGTGGTGGTAGGGGACGATGATAAGCCCGTGGGAGGTTTGGAATGTTCCGTGGGAGACGAGCGTATCGTGGTCCCCTTTGATGAAATCTCGTCGCTTGACTGCGCGAAGGAACTGGTTTATTTTCTCAACGGTCATCAGGCTGAATTCAACCGGGGCGAGTACAGTATCCAGTTCAAGGAGAGCTATGAGGTGGCCGGCTTCAGCAAGGAGCGGGTGAAGGCGCTGAAGTTCAAGCAGATAGCGGGGGTGGTCTTCAAGGAAGAGCTGGTGATGGCGAAAGAGGTGGGTGAGCTCTGGGGTGAGGTGCGAGAGCTGCTGGGGGGATTCAAGTATGACCAGGCGAAGCAGCGGCTGAGGAATATCCTGGACATTGACAAGGAGCATGATGGGGCGAAAAAGCTGGGGGTTAAACTGCGCCACCTCGGCAATTTGAAGCTTACCAGTGAGCCGAAACGGGCACGGGTGACGATAGGCGGCAACTATGTGGGTGAGACGCCGCTGGAGTTGCCTCTGCTGGAGGGGTTCTATTCGCTGGAGTTGCAGTATCCGGGGTATCGGGTCTACCGGGAGGCGGTGGAAATAGACGCGGATAAGAGTGCGGCGGTGGATAAGAACATGGTGATGCGTCACGGTATCGTCAAGCTGGAGCCGGACACGGACGGGGTTACGGCCAAGCTGCGCGATATCCAGGGGCGGCAAAAAACGGTTAAGGCGCCGCGCCGTCTGGCCATACCCGAAGGTGAATATGAGGTCAGTTTCCACAAGGAAAAACACGACACCGTAAGGCAGAAGATATACCTGCGTGACGGCGAGGAAGTGATCCTGCGCCCCAAGTTGGGTCGGGCGCTGAGTTCAGGGCAGAAAGACGGCATCAAGCTGTTGATATCGGGCGTCTGCGTGGGCGGCCTGGGGGCGTTGGCCGCCTCGATGAGCGAGGCGGAGGGAGGCGGCTGGTCCTCGGGGGGCGAGGAGACGGGAATGGTGCTGGGTGCTACGGGTATCGGACTGGGTTTTAATGGTCTTTATTCTTTCCTTACCAAGGGTTTTGGGGGCATGGTCAAGCAGGAAGGCGATACCAGATCGGAGAAGAAGGGGGAGGAGTATGCGCCCAGGCAAATGCGTGAGTACAAGGATCTGATGGCGCAGGTGAGCGGCAAGGAATTGATCGTTGATTCCGCTGATATTGACCGCGGCAACCTGGATATGCGTGTCTCGCGCTCTTTGCTTCGTGAGGACACTGAGCGCTGGTCGATGGACGTTGTGGACGAGCGCGGCGGTGTTGTCCGCTCCTTTAGCTACAGGCTAAACGAGGACCCCCAGGCCCGTGTTGACGGCAAGGATTGGGTGATGGAGGTGGCGGACGCGCGGGGGCAAGTGGTGGAGACGCGCGCCCTGCGCAGGAGCGAGGCCGAGAGCATGAGATGGGGCTTTGAGGCGGAGAATGACCTGGTTGTTTCGGAGGGTAGCCGCTTGAGTTACAAGCTGCGTACGGTGGACAGTCGCGGACAGACGCGCGAGCTGGAGGGCCCGGTAGTGGACATGGGCTCGGGCCTGATGTTCTCGATGCCGGAGGGAAAGAATATTCCTGCCATGGCCGGGTGCGAGCTGCGGGTGAGCGCCGGTCGCCGCGAGAGCATTGAGACCGCGAAGTTCGTGGTGCGGAACAAGCGGACGGGTGAGGAGGTGCGCCTGGTGGAGATGACGGCGTTGCCCGAGATCATTTTCTGGGACGGGCGTGACGATGCCGGTGAGTATGTGTCGAGCGAAGATGACTACAGCGTGATGCTTGCCTCGGTTGACCAGCACGGTTCGGGGCAGGTGGTGCAGCGGCAGGTCTCGCCGGTTTTGGCCA
>JAUXIB010000040.1 GCA_030621225.1 candidate division FCPU426 bacterium | reverse complement strand
GAGAATTGATTGGATGTGGTTGCTTTGAACAGCGCCTTTGAGATAACGTTCCATAAGATCTCTTACTTGTTCGTCAGTGAACTTCTTGTGGATTTGCGACATCTGAAGCCTCCCTTTTTGGCTTCAGAGTACAGCATTTTGAGGGTTCACTTTTGAACTGAAAATCGGTTGAAAAATGGTTCACTTTTGAATTGCAACTGACATTGTGCGAACATTTGTTGATAAAAGTATGATTAACAATTATACTGGGAAAGATATTGGTTGGAACGGTTTTAAAAAAGGACGATGGCTATCTGTTTAAAGGGAGGTAGTTAAATTATGCAAACTTTTGGCAGGTTTGGCTGGGCGGACTTTACGCTGTCGGTTTTATCTATACTATTGGTGTTCGGCGGAATGGCATTCCTTGCTAATCTTAAAAACAAAATATTCAGTCATTACGATCGCAAGGGTGCTAAGTTATTAATTAGCGACCATAAGAAATACTTACGCCCTCTTTTTATCCTTGGGGTGTTAATGGTAGTTGTCGGCATTATGTTGTGCTTCCTTTTGATCTTGCCGGACTATTGGTTGGTGATCACCGCCGCTATTGTCGCTATGGTTATTATCGGCGGAGTGAGTGCCTGGTGGAGATAGGATTGTTGGTGATGTGATAGAATGGCTTGGTTTTATTTTTTTAACACAAGGGTTTTTTTAAAATTGAGAGGCGGTTATGGACGAACAACAGATAAAGCAGGCTCGTTTTGGCGGATGGCGGAAACGTGTCGTGGTGATATTGGGGATCATCGCGGTGATAGTTTTGGCTTTTTTGGGATTATGGCGGGCGGGGGTTCTGGGATTTCTTGATACGGGAGAGGTTATCATCATCGTCAATGGCGAAGGCCTGGTTAAACAGGAGTTTGATTGGTATATGGCGGATAGCGTAAAGGCCATGCAACAAAGGGGGGGAGAGGTTTCCGAAGAGGCAACGGCGGAAGTGCGTCAACAGGTATTACAGAGGATGATAGACCAGCAGTTAATATACGAGCAGGGCATCCGCTTGGAGATAACGGCCACCGCGGAGGAGATAGAAGCAGCTTGGCAGCGGCGGCTGAGTGGTTATCCTGATGAGAAAGCGTTTGCGGCGAAGTTAGCCGCGGCTGGGATGAATATCGATTATTATCGCGAGCTCATAGCGCAAGAAATCGTTCTCAATAAAACGGTTGAGCTGCAAATGAAGGACGTCCAGATAGCGGAAGCAGAAATAAAACAGCTTTACGAGGCGAACAAAGCACGTTTTGAAAAAGCCCCGGAGGAAGTAAAAGCCGCGCACATTCTGTTAATGGTAAACGAAGGGGCTGATGAAGGAGCCGTCCTGTCAAGGGTAAAGGAGATCAGGAAAAAGGCTTTGGCCGGGCAGGACTTTGGGGAATTAGCGGCAAGCTATTCAGAAGAACCGGGCGCTGCCGAACGACGGGGAGAGCTAGGATATTTTACGCGGGGGCAGATGGTAAAGCCCTTTGAGGATGCGGTTTTCGTGATGAAAGTTGGCGAGATAAGCGCTCCGGTTAAAACCCGTTTTGGTTACCATTTAATCAAACTGTTAGATCGGTTACCGGCCGGTCGGCGCAGCTTTGAGCAAGCCAAGGAAATGCTGTCGCGCGCCATACTTGATCAGCAAAAGAGGCAGCGTTTTATGGCGTTCCTTACCGAGTTGCGCATGAAGGCGGAAATTGAATTTAAGCCGGGGTTTGAAGTAGCTCCTCCGCCGGGAGGAGGGGTCCCGGGACAGCGGTGAGTGGTTTGTGGATTGAGTCATGTGTCACGTGTCGCGCGTCGAACGTCCGAACGTCGTTAGAAAGTTAAGAAGGTTGAGGAGGTATAGGTGACTGACCACTCATCTTTGTACCACTTCTTATGATACAAGCAGAGATTTTTTACTTGACAATAACCTAATACGTGGTATCATCAGAGTTGGGATATGAAACAGGGA
Source organism: candidate division FCPU426 bacterium (assembly GCA_030621225.1). GTDB lineage: Bacteria > Oederibacteriota > JAUXIB01 > JAUXIB01 > JAUXIB01 > JAUXIB01. The sequence goes on along the minus strand of JAUXIB010000040.1, from coordinate 13,859 downwards.
GTATTAGAGTGAACATTTCAGCGTCAGCGAAGTCTATTTTGACTGTAGTATTATTGACGCTCGAAGTGCACCCGCTCTGAGCTCTCTTAGCGATAAGTTGGAAGGAGCAAGAGCTGTGGGTGCGGAGGAGCCCCCCACGGCTTTTTTCTTTTTGTTTTGGCCGTACTTGAAGTACACCCCAAACAAAAAGTTATTCCTGTTTTGGTTACGCAGGTTTCAGGTTGATATAATTCATAGGTTGCTCTAGAATTGGCGTTTTAGACTGAGAACAACAGAAGCTCCACCTTGAAGGGAAAGACACTTTTTATTTTTCTTTCCTTTCGGGAAAAAGGAAAGGAAAATAAAAAGATGCGCAGCGACAGGATGAAAAAAGGGTTGCCCAGGACACCTCACCGCTCTTTATTTAAGGCGATGGGGTATATAGACGAGGAATTGCAAAGGCCGATGATCGGGGTGGTTAACGCCCAAAACGAGATAATCCCCGGTCATCTGCACCTGGATAAGATCGCCGCGGCTGCCGCGACCGGTGTGCGCATGGCTGGCGGCACTCCGGTGACTTTTCCGGTGATCGGGGTTTGCGACGGTATTGCTATGAATCACGTGGGGATGAAGTATTCTTTGGTTTCACGTGAACTGATCGCTGATTCCATAGAAATCATGGCTACAGCGCATCCCTTTGATGGATTGGTGATGGTTACGAATTGTGATAAGATCGTCCCGGGCATGTTGATGGCGGCCGGGCGGTTAAATATACCTACTATATTTATAAGCGGTGGCCCGATGAAAGCGGGCCGGATCGGTCGGCAGCGGGTGGATTTGATCGATGCCTTTGAGGGAGTCGCTGAATATAATCAGGGTAAGATCACCGCGGCAAGATTGCGTGATCTTGAGAATAAAGCCTGCCCGGGATGCGGTTCCTGCGCGGGAATGTTTACCGCCAACTCTATGAACTGTCTGACCGAGGCCCTGGGCATGGCTTTGCCCGGCAACGGGACGATTCCGGCGGTGGACGCGGCCAGAGTGCGTTTGGCGAAACAGGCGGGAATGAAAGCAATGGAGCTTGTGCGGCGTAATATTCTACCGCGTAAGATCATGACCAAGCGGGCCTTTATGAACGCGATCGCGGTTGACATGGCGCTTGGTTGTTCGACAAATACCGTGTTGCACGTTCCGGCTATAGCCCGCGAGGCGGGGGTGAAGCTGTCTTTGGACGCTTTTGATAAGGTTTCGGCCAAGGTGCCGTATTTATGCCATCTTTCACCCGCGGGACCGGTCTTCCTCGAGGACTTGAACGAAGCCGGCGGGGTTATGGCGGTAATGAAACGGTTGCTGGCAAAGAAAGTTATAGATGATAGAACATTAACCGTTTCCGGCGGACGGCTAAAGAAACAGTTGGCGGGTGCGAAGGTTATGGATGATACCGTTATTCGCCCGCTTGCTAAACCACTTTCCAAGGACGGGGGGCTGGCGATCCTCTGGGGGAGTCTGGCTCCGCGCGGCGCCGTGGTAAAAAAGGCCGCGGTTAATAAGTCGATGTTGCGTTGGCGGGGCAAGGCTATTGTGTTTGAATCAGAGGAGGCCGCTGCTCGGGCTATTCTCGCCGGCAAGGTGAAAGCGGGACAGGTTGTTGTTGTGCGTTACGAAGGTCCCAAGGGCGGGCCTGGGATGCAGGAGATGCTCAGTCCTACTTCTTATATAGCCGGAGCCGGCTTGGCGGACAAGGTGGCCTTATTGACTGACGGCCGATTTTCGGGGGGTACCAGCGGCGCCGCTATCGGTCACATATCACCAGAGGCGGCGGACGGTGGTCCGATCGCCCTGGTTCGCGAGGGGGATATGATCGAGATAGATATACCGGGCAAGAAGCTGAATCTACTGGTAAGTGAGCAAGAACTTAAAAAACGTCGTAAGTCCTGGAAACCAAGAAAGCCGAAGATAACCCACGGTGTGCTGGGTCGCTACGCCAGGCAGGTGAGTTCTGCGGATAAGGGCGCGGTTTTCGAATGAGTCGCTGGTCGCTGGTGAATGGCAGGTCGAATCGTATCGCTATTCACTATTCACCGATGACCATTCACTATTTGAGAAAGGCAAAAAGATGAAAAAACGCACAGGCGCAGAGATATTATTGGAGGCGCTTAAAAAGCAAGGGGTCGAGGTGGTTTTCGGTATCCCCGGCGGGGTGATGCTGCATATTTTTGATGAGATCTATAAATCGGATCTCAAGTTTGTGTTAACACGGCATGAACAGGGGGCGGCGCATGCAGCGGATGGTTACGCCAGGGCAACCGGCAAGGTCGGCGTCTGCCTGGTCACTTCTGGTCCGGGCGCCACGAACACCATCACCGGTATTGCTACGGCGCAGATGGATTCGGTGCCGATGGTGGTGATTACCGGACAAGTGGTGACGCAGATCATTGGCACTGATGCCTTTCAGGAGGCAGACATCACCGGCATTACGCGCTCTATCAGTAAGCATAATTATCTGGTTAAGGATGTGGAGGAATTACCCAGGGTGATCGCTGAGGCTTTTCATATCGCCGGCAGCGGCAGACCGGGGCCGGTTGTGGTGGATTTGCCCAAAGATGTTACAACGGCGCAAAGCGACTGTTGCCATCCGGAAAAAGTTAAGTTGCGCAGTTATCGACCGACATATCACGGGCATCCACGCCAGATAAAACGGGCAGCCGAGGCGATTGCCGCCGCGAAGCGTCCCGTGATCTACGCCGGTGGCGGCGTGGTCATATCCCCGCGTGGCGCCACGGAACTGGGGAAAATGGTGCGCAAGGCGGACCTGCCGGTAGCGATGACGCTGATGGGATTAGGGTGCTATGATGGTACAGAGCGTCGTTCGCTGGGTATGCTTGGTATGCACGGCACCTATTGCGCGAACATGGCGGTCAGTGCGTGTGACCTGCTGATAGCAGTGGGGGCTCGTTTTGACGATCGGGTTACCGGAGACCTCAATAAGTTCGCGTCGCACGCTAAATTTATCCATATTGACATCGATCCGGCAGCGATCAGTAAGAACGTGAAAATAGATATCCCGATCGTGGGCGATGCCGGTAACACGCTTGGCGAGCTTAACAAACTGCTCAAGGGGCGCAAGTTAGCCAAGTGGTGGCAGCAGATAGATAATTGGCGCCGTAAACATCCCCTTGGCTACAAGAAGCAGCGCGGCGTGATCAAGCCGCAGCAGGTTGTGGAAGAAATTGATCGCCTGACAAAGGGGCAAGCTATCATTGCCACCGAGGTGGGGCAGAACCAGATGTGGGCGGCGCAGTTCTATCTTTATCAAAAACCGCGCCAATTACTTACCTCGGGGGGGTTGGGGACGATGGGCTATGGTTTTCCCGCGGCGATCGGCGCGCAATTCGCGCGTCCCCGGGCTACGGTGATCAATATCGCCGGTGATGGCAGCATGCAGATGAATATCCAGGAGATGGCCACGGCGGTGGAGCATAAGCTGCCGATAAAGGTGGCTATTCTTAATAATAATTACCTGGGCATGGTGCGGCAGTGGCAGGAGATGTTCTACGGCAAGCGCTACTCCGCGACTTCGCTAGCGGTGGCGCCTGACTGGGTCAAATTGGCCGAGGCCTATGGCGGGGTGGGCCTGCGGGCGAAGAAACCGGAGGACGTGCCGCGCGTGATCAGCGAGGCACTGCGGATTAAGGACCGACCGGTGTTGATGGACTTTATCGTGGCGCCGGAAGAGGGGGTTTATCCGATGGTGCCGCCGGGAGGCGGCTTGAACGAGATGATTTTAGGAGGTAAAAAATGAAACATACCATAGCGGTGCAGGTGGAGAACAAGTCGGGTGTGCTCTCGCGGGTGGCTAACTTATTTTCCGCGCGTGGTTTTAATATAGATAGTCTGGTAGTTGGCGAAACGGAGGATGCGGCCGTTTCGCGCATGACTATCGTGCTGCGCGGAGATGATAAAGTCATAGAGCAGGTCACCAAACAGCTCAACAAATTGATCGATGTGATCAAGGTCACCGATTTAAGCAGTGAGAGCTTTATTACGCGGGATCTGGCGCTTATCCGGGTGAATGCCGCATCTTCGGCGCGTGCTCGGTTGTTGGAAATAGTACAGATATTCCGCGCGCGTATTGTGGATATTTCCAGCAAGAGCGTAATTATTGAGATTACCGGGAACGAAAGCAAAATAGAAGCGATGATAGATATGTTACGTTCCTTTGGCATCCAGGAACTGGTGCGTACCGGCGAGGTGGCTATCGCCAGGCGCGGCGGCAACGGCGGCAGGCTGTTGGCAGGACGATAACATTTGTAGGGGCGGCTCCGCCTTCGTCGAAGGGCTTCCGCCGTCGGCTTCGACTATAGCGGATAAAACGGCGGACAAGTCGCGAGCCGCCCAGAGAAGGAAAAAGAGAGAAGATGGTTCCTTTAGGCATAAAATTAGTATTGACTACATTGTTATTGGCCTTGGTGCTTGGCGGTATTGGCTATTGGCGCGGTTGGCCATTGGCCTGGGCGGCGGTGGCAGTGCTGGTACTGCTGTCCGTCTTCTTCGCCTTCTTTTTCCGTGATCCGGATAGGACGGTAAGGGTTGACCCGGGGATCATTTATGCGCCGGCTGACGGTCGGGTAGTGGCGATAGAAGAGGTGTGTCAGCCGCCTTATTTGCGCGAGCCGGCCTGGAAGGTCTCTATTTTTATGAACGTATTTAACGTTCACGTCCAGCGCGCCCCGCTGGCGGGGGTAGTGGAATACATACAATATACGCCCGGGGAGTTTAAAGCGGCGTTTAATCATACAGTGGGGGAGAAGAACGAGCGTAATTATATCGGTTTAGATAGCGGCGGGATGCGGGTGCTGGTGGTGCAGATCGCCGGCTTGATCGCCCGCCGGATCATTAATTGGTGTTCCCTTGGACAGCGTCTTAACCAGGGAGAGCGGATGGGGATGATCGCTTTCGGTTCGCGTGTGGATATTTATGTACCCAAGAAAGTTAAGATAAAGGTAGAGCTGGGGCAAAAGACCAAGGCGGGGATAACGGTATTAGGCGAGATAAAATAATCGAAACGGAGAGCCGGAGAACCGGCGCGCGGTAGTAATGGAACGAAAAAAAGCAATATACCTATTGCCGAATCTTTTTACGGTAAGCAATTTGTTCTGCGGCTGCCTGGCCATTATTGTAGCGGTGAACGATGCCTTAAAGTTGGCCAAGTATGATGATATACTCAAGCCATTTCTTTTTTCGTCCTGGTTGGTAATACTGGCAATGGTTTTTGACCTGCTGGATGGATGGTTGGCTCGCTTTACTAAAACCACCAGCGATTTTGGCAGGGAGCTCGATTCACTGGCTGATTTGGTCTCGTTCGGGGTAGCCCCGGCGGTGATTATTTACTTAGCGGTATTGCGCGCCAGCGATTTGTGGGGGGCGAGCAATGGGAGCGGTAGTTTGGTGGCTGCACTCTTTGTTGTTTGTGGAGCATTGCGTTTGGCGCGTTATAACGTGCAGGCGGAACATGTGGAAAAAAGACAATTTATTGGCTTGCCCATTCCCGCGGCGGGGGGGCTGCTGGTTGCTTACATCATATTGGTACGTCACTTAGGATTATATGCCACACGGGAAGGCGTTTTTCGGAACGTACACGGCTGGTATGAGGAGCGGGTGCTGACCATGAACCATGTGATCATTCCCATAATGGTTATTGTCCTATCGCTTTTAATGGTCAGCAAGATAAGTTTTCCGGCGCCGCACGGGCGCTGGTTGAGAAAAGAAGCGTCATTGCCGGTGTTATTCCTGGCGGCTGTTTTTATCGCGCTGGTGGTTTCGGTGCCGAATGTGGCCATCTTTTTGTGTTTGTTGCTGTATATTATTTATGGGGTGGCTCGACACCTGTTATTACGGGGATACTTGATCGGGCATGCAGGATACGATAATATCCGCAAACGAGGCGGCGTACCACGGCGGCGAAAAAGAAAGTCCGGCAGGGAGTAAGGCCGGATGATCTGTTTCGCGGCGCGTGTGGAGAGGCGTTAAATATGGTTTCGCGCTTTCTGCGGTAATTAATTAAAGGAGAAGCAAGATGGCGGGTAAAGTAATTATATTCGATACTACACTGCGTGACGGCGAACAGGCGCCGGGAGCGAGCATGAATACGGAGGAGAAGATACGCATAGCGCAGCGGCTGGTTCGCTTGAATGTAGACGTGATCGAGGCGGGCTTCCCCATTGCTTCTCCCGATGACTGGTCAGCGGTGAACGCGATAGCGCGGCGTGTGAAGGGGCCGGTGATCGCGGGACTTGCGCGCGCCAACGAAAAGGATATCAACTCCGCGGGGAAGGCGCTGAAGCCGGCGCGCCGCCGCCGCATCCATACTTTTATTGCTACCTCAGAAATACATCTCAAGTACAAGTTGGAGATGAGCCGCGAGGATGTGCTGGCGATGGCGGTGAAGGCGGTAAAAAGGGCGCGGCGGTTTACCGATGACGTTGAGTTTTCGCCGGAGGACGCGGCGCGTACCGAGCGCGACTATCTCTGCCGTGTCGTTGAAGCGGTGATCAAGGCGGGGGCGAAGACGGTCAATATCCCTGATACGGTTGGCTACTCGATCCCCGGTGAGTTCGGTGAGATCATCGCTGAGGTGATGAATTGTGTGCCCAACGTGGATAAAGCGGTTATTTCGGTGCATTGTCATAATGACCTCGGTCTGGCCACGGCCAATTCGCTTGCTGCGGTGATCAGCGGTGCGCGGCAGGTAGAATGCACGATCAACGGTATGGGCGAGCGGGCGGGAAACGCCTCACTGGAGGAAGTGGTGATGTCACTGCGTACGCGGCGCGACCTGTTTAAGTGCACTTGTGGCGTAAAAACAGCGGAGATATATAAGACAAGCAAACTGGTTTCTGATATCACCGGCTGGGATATTCCGCGCAATAAGGCCGTGGTTGGCGCCAACGCCTTTGCGCACGAGGCGGGCATTCACCAGCACGGTATGATCAAGGAACGTACGACCTATGAGATCATGACGCCGCAATCGGTGGGTTGGCCGGAGAGCAGACTGGTGTTGGGTAAGCATTCGGGACGTCACGCGGTGAAGAAGCGTCTTGAGGCGCTGGGGATCAAGCTGAACCGCGAGGATTTGAACAAGGCCTTTGAGAGATTCAAGGAACTGGCGGACAAAAAGAAAGAGGTGTTTGACGAGGACCTGGAAGTGATCGCGATCAGTGAGGTGCGTCACCGTTTGCGTACTTATCAGCTTGTTTATCTGCACGCGGTGGGTGGTCGCCGCACCGTGCCTACAGCTACGGTCAGGTTGAAGGTCAAAGGCATAGAAAAACAGGAAGCAGCTTGCGGTGACGGACCGGTGGATGCCGCCTATAATGCTGTTGACCGGATCAGCGGTATAAAACCGCTATTGGAGGAATACAAGCTCAAGGCGATCACGCGGGGACGCGACGCGTTGGGGGAGGTATATGTTTCCGTGCGCATTGGTAACGTGCGGCTGATCGGCAGGGGGTCTTCTACTGATATCATAGAGGCTAGTTTGTTGGCTTACCTGGATGCGATGAACCAGTATCAGGCGGAAGGGGTAAACAGGGGCAGGAAGAAACGGGATTCGATGTAACCCGTCGAAAAAATGGTTCGCAGAAAAATCAAAAAAGTTAACCCCCTGCGTTCGCGTTTTCCCGTTTCGCGTGTTCTGCTGGGAAATCCGGAGAATACTCGTTTCCTATTGATGGCTGCGTTGGTCGGCGTGGGCGGTGGTTTGGCCGCTATCGCCTTCCGCTGGTTGGTTGATTCTTTTGAGAAACTGTTCCAGGTATACGGTCGGCAACTGCTGGCGATACAGGGAGAGCATAATATTTTCTTGCTGCCGTTGATCGTAGCCACGGGGGGACTTGTGGTGGGTTTTCTGGTACAGCGTTTTGCCAAAGAAGCCAAGGGCCACGGTGTGCCGGAGGTGATGGATGCTGTGGCCATGCGCGGGGGAACGATCCGTTCCCGGGTGGTTTTGGTAAAAGCGCTGGCTTCATCCATCTGTATTGGTTCGGGGGGCTCAGCGGGACGCGAAGGTCCGATCGTGCAGATCGGTTCCGCGTTGGGTTCTGGCGTAGCGCGGTTTTTTAAACTTTCCAGCCCCCGGGTAAAGACACTGGTGGCTTGTGGAGCCGCGGCTGGGATATCGGCTACCTTTAACGCGCCGATCGCCGGCGCGCTTTTTGCGCTGGAAGTGATCCTGGGTGATTTTGGTATCGCGGTTTTTAGTCCGGTGGTGGTGTCCTCGGTGTTGGCGGCGGCTGTTTCTCGAGCCGCCTTGGGGAATCATCCGGCCTTTAGCGTGCCGCAATACCAGTTGGTCAGCGCCTGGGAATTGGGACTTTACGTCTTGTTGGGAGTAATGCTGGGGGTGCTGGCGGTGAGCTACTCCAAGCTGTTGTATTGGACTGAGGACTTTTTTGAGAAGATGCGCCTTTCGCCCTACTTAAAGCCGGCGCTGGGAGGCTTGCTGGTGGGAACGATCGGCATATTCTATCCCCAAATACTGGGGGTGGGATATATGGATATTGAGCAGGCTTTAACGGCGGCGGAGGTGATGAGCGGCACTTTGCTTTTGCTCTTTCTGCTCAAGCTGGTCGCCACCTCGCTTACTCTGGGCTCGGGCGGCTCGGGCGGGATTTTTGCCCCTTCGCTTTTTATGGGCGCGATGTTTGGCGGGGCCTTTGGCCTTGCCGTACACGGCTGGTTTCCGCAGGCCACAGCGCTTGCCGGCGCGTACGCTCTGGTAGGTATGGGGGCGATGGTCGCGGGAACGACGCAGGCCTCGCTCACGGCGATCATTATTCTCTTTGAGATGACGGGTGACTATCGTATTATTCTACCGCTGATGATCGCGGCGATCTTTGCGACGCTGGTGGCACGGGGCTTGCAGCGCGATTCAATATATACAATGAAGCTGTCTCGCCGCGGTGTCAAGTTATCGGGGGGGCGCGAGCAGGAAATACTTAGCGCCCTGCTGGTAAAAGATGTGATGCGTCGGAAATTTGAATACATGCAGGCGGAATGGTGCCTGAAAAAGGTAATGGATTTTGCCAAAACCGCGCGGGAAACGATTTTCCCTGTGATAAATCGCAAGGGACGTCTTGTGGGAATGCTTTCCTATCAGGAGCTGCGCGAAGTTATTTGGGCCAGCCAGCAGGAGACGAAGGAGTTGGAGTGCATTACCTGCGCTTATGACATCGCTCGGACGAGTGTGCCGGTGCTAACCGCGGATGATACTCTGCAGCAAGCGATGATGAAGTTCGGGTTGCGACATAGCGAGATGTTGCCGGTGGTGCGTAAAGCTGGCTCCAAGCGGGTTATCGGCACGGTGTCCTGGCAGGATATGGTAGACGCTTATGATAAGGCGCTATTGGCCAGAACAGCGGGGGAGAAATAAGGCAAGTTTGGAGTGCGGTATGAAGCGTAATTACAAGCAACGAGCGACTAGCAACGAGCAACAGCATTGGAGGTAATATTACAATGCCCATGACTATAAGTGAAAAGATCCTCGCCGCGCATTGCGGCAGACAGGAAGTTAAGCCGGGAGATCTTGTTCTGGCGGATGTGGACATCGCCCTGGGTAATGATATAACCGCGCCTATTGCGATACGTGAGTTTAAAGAGGCAGGTGGTAAAAAGGTTTGGGATAAAGATAAAGTGGTTCTAGTTCCGGACCATTTTACGCCAAATAAGGATATAGCCTCAGCCGAGCAGGCTAAGATATTGCGTGATTTTTCCGAGGAACAGGGAATAAGCCACTACTATGAGGTGGGGAAAATGGGTATAGAACACGCCTTGTTACCAGAGCAGGGAGTGGTTAGCCCGGGGGATTTGATCATCGGCGCTGATTCGCATACTTGTACTTATGGGGCGCTGGGCGCTTTTTCTACCGGCGTTGGCTCGACAGATCTGGCAGGAGCGATGCTGACCGGGCAGGTTTGGTTTCGTGTGCCGGAATCGATGCTTTTTACGCTTAAGGGAAGACTATCCCGCTGGGTGTCTGGCAAGGACCTGATCTTGATGATCATCGGTGATATTGGCGTGTCCGGAGCGCGTTATCGTTCTATGGAGTTTCGGGGAGAAACGATCGATTCGCTTTCGATGGAAGCGCGGCTTGCTTTGTGTAATATGGCGATAGAAGCGGGCGCTAAAAATGGGATTATCGTTCCGGATGGAATAACGGCGGCTTATGTGCAGGGGCGGATGGAAAGGCCTGCGGTAAATTTTGAATCTGATGTAGACGCAGTATATATGAAAGAAAAAGAATATGATATTTCCGCGCTGGAACCGCAAGTTGCCGCGCCCCATTTGCCGGAAAACAGTAAAGCGGTTTCGGCGTATAAAGACGTCAAGATAGACCAGGTGGTGATCGGCTCCTGTACCAACGGACGCTTAGAGGATATGGAAGAGGCGCACAGTATTCTTAAGGGGCGTAAAGTGGCCAAGGGTGTACGCCTGGTGGTGATCCCGGCGACCCAGGACGTTTTTCAGGAGATGGCGGTACGCGGTCTAATGAACGACTTGGTGGAATCCGGCGCGGCGGTCTCTACGCCAACTTGTGGACCGTGCCTGGGCGGCCATATGGGTGTTTTGGCCGAGGGCGAGCGGGCGCTAGCTACGACCAACCGTAATTTTGTCGGCCGTATGGGGCACCCGAAATCGGAAGTATATCTTTCGAATCCGGCCGTGGCCGCGGCGAGTGCGGTGACGGGGATCATCAGTCATCCGGATGAGGTAGTAGGCAAGAAAACAGTTGCTGGTCGCTAGTTGCTAGTCGCTAGTTCAGGTGCCTAAGCACGAGCAACGAGTAACGAGTAACTAGCAACGACGTTAAAAGAGGTATCTATGTCTTATAAAGGAAAATGTTGGAAATTCGGCGATAACATAAACACCGATGAGATAATACCGGCCCGTTATCTTAATACGTCAGACCCCGATGAATTGGCGGCGCATGTGATGGAAGACGCTGATGCGGAATTTGTGAAGAAAATGACGGCAGGAGACATTATTGTTGCCGGGCCTAATTTTGGTTGTGGCTCTTCGCGCGAGCATGCGCCGATCGCTATTAAAGCGGTGGGCATTTCTTGTGTGGTGGCTGAAAGTTTTGCGCGGATCTTTTACCGTAACGCCTTTAATATCGGCTTGCCGATATTTGAATCGCCAGAGGCGGTTGCCGCGATCAAGCAGGGCGATGAGATAGAGGTGGATGAAAAAAAGGGCGTGATCACGGTGACGGGGGACGGCGAGTACAGGGCGACAGAGTATCCCGAGTTTATGAGGCAGTTGATCGCCGCGGGTGGGTTGATGAGTTATCTTAAGAAGAGATGAGAATTCTGAATTCTGAATTCTGAGTTATGAATGCTGTGTTTAGAAAGTGAAAAGTGGCTAGTGAATAGTGAATAGTGAATAGCAGGCAGACACACGCTATACGCTGTACACCGAACGCTGTACTATTAAGAAGGAGGGGAGATGGCCAAGAAAAGCAAAATACATAAAATCGCGGTAATTGCCGGAGATGGTATCGGGCCGGAAGTGACCGTACAGGCGATCAAGGTGTTGCAGGCGACTGCGGGCCTGGAAAAAGCAAAGTTTAACTTTGTTGATTACGATTTAGGCGGTGAACGCTATTTGCGTACCGGAGAGGTCTTGCCGGATTCGGTGCTGGCGGAGCTTAGGAAAATGGACGCGATCTATCTGGGCGCTGTCGGGCATCTCGAGGTGAAGACCGGTATTCTTGAACAGGGGTTGCTGCTCAAATTACGTTTTGAATTGGATCAGTATATCAATTTGCGTCCGGTGAAGCTTTATCCCGGCGTCAAAACGCCGCTGGCGGACAAGGGGCCGGAAGACCTTGATTTCGTGGTGGTGCGTGAAAACACCGAGGGGCTTTACGCGGGAGTCGGCGGCTTCCTGCGCAAGGGTACCAAAGATGAGGTGGCGACCCAGGAGATGGTCAATACCCGTATGGGCGTGGAGCGCGTGCTGCGTTATGCTTTCAAGCTGGCCAAGCGCCGGAAGAAAGAATTGGTGCTTTGCGACAAGGCAAATGTGCTGACTTACGCGCACGATCTTTGGCGTCGCGCCTTTCAAGAGGTAGGTGACGCTGATTTCAAGGGGATCAAGCGTGATTGCCAGTTCGTGGACGCGGTATGTATGCGCATGGTCAGCAATCCGGAATGGTATGATGTTATCGTTACTTGTAATATGTTCGGTGATATCATTACCGATCTTGGCGCGGTATTGCAGGGAGGATTGGGCGTGGCCGCTAGCGGCAATATCAATCCTGAGGGGGTCTCTATGTTTGAACCGGTGCACGGCTCGGCGCCGCAATACGCCGGACAGAACAAGGCCAACCCGATCGCCGCGATCGGCGCCGCTCAGATGATGGCGGAGGAGCTGGGTGAGGGAAAAGTAGCGGCACGCATGAAAAAGGCCATGGCCAAGGTATTGTCTACCGGTAAGCTGAAAGATTTGCCGGCGGTGGACGTTACGCCGACGGATGTGGCTGGCGATTGGGTGTGTAAGGAACTGTAGGATCGGTTGAAGGTTTGGCAGGTAGAAGGTTACAGGTTGGAAATTAAGCAGGGCATACAATACACAGGAGAAAAAATGTCTAAGGAATATGTGGTAGCGATAGCCGGGGCAACCGGACTAGTGGGGCGCAAGATGATGGAAATACTGGAAGAGCGTAATTTCCCGGTGCGTGAGATAAAACTATTGGCCTCCGAACGCTCCCGGGGTAAGAAACTTAAGTTCAAGGGCGAGGAGATCGAAGTTCGCGTGTTAGCCCCGGAAGAGTTCAAGGGCGTTGATTTCGCTATCTTTTCCGCGGGCGGCAGTATTTCCAAGGCCATCGGTAAGCAGGTTGCCGAGGCTGGCGCGGTGATGATCGATAATTCCAGCGCCTGGCGCATGGACCCCGAGGTGCCCCTGGTGGTGCCGGAGGTGAATCCGGAAGATGCGCAGAAGCACAAGGGCATCATTGCCAATCCCAATTGCTCGACCATCCAGATGCTGGTAGCGTTGAAACCGTTACATGATGCCGCTAAGATCAGGCGTATCGTAGTAGTTACTTACCAGTCCACCTCGGGTGCCGGCAAGGAAGCGGTGGAAGAACTGCGGGCGCACAGCGAGGCGATGCTCAAGGGGGAGAAATACGAGAACAAGGTTTTTCCGCACCCCATCGCTTTTAACTGTCTGCCGCAGATACCGCAGAGCAAGGCTTTTGGCGACAACTTTTACACCAGCGAAGAGATGAAGATGGTTAACGAGACCCGAAAGATGTTCCACGACGATTCGATCATGGTCTCGGCTACCTGCGTGCGCGTACCGGTCTTCGGCGCTCACGCCGAAGCGATCAACATAACCACTGAGCGTAAGTTGAGCCGCGATCAAGCGATCAAGGTGTTATCTGACGCGCCGGGAATAAAGGTGGTGGACGATCCGGCAAACCAGAAATATCCGTTGCAGCTTGACGCCGAGGGAGTAGATGATGTTTTCGTCGGCCGCGTGCGTGAGGACATCTCCCAGGAACAGGGGCTTGATCTGTGGTGTGTTGCTGATAATATCAGGAAGGGCGCGGCTACAAACGCGGTTCAAATCGCCGAGCTGCTTGCTGCAGCTAGTCGTTAGTCGCTTGCCCTGAGCATCTTGACTTCGCCCAGTATAGACCTTGTCGAAGGGCTGGTCGTTCGTCGTTAGTATGCCGACATGAATTGCCCGTAGGGGCGGTAGGCAGTTCTGAATTATGAATTATGAATTATGAATGCTGAATTGCAAACAAGGTATACGGTAGTACGCTGACATGAATTGCCCGTAGGGGCGGTAGGCAGTTCTGAATTATGAAT
>JAUXIB010000070.1 GCA_030621225.1 candidate division FCPU426 bacterium | reverse complement strand
AGGGGTGTACGCCCCGGAGGTTACCAGAACCGGGCGTTGGTTTCTATCTAGACCTCCTTGTCGGCCTGGGCTTAGGTGTTGGTTTCCGCCCAGGACTCTTAGTCGGCTTAGGTTCTGGTGTTGGTTTCAATCCAGGCTCCTCCGTCGGCTTGGATTCTGGTGTTGGTTTCTCCCCCGGCTTCTTCGTCAGCTTGGGTTCTGGTGTTGCTTTCTCCCCCGGCTTCTCCGTCAGCTTTGGTTTTGGCGTTGGCTTCGATCCTGGCTTCGCCGTTAGCTTGGGCTTGGGTGTTGGCTTCAATCCGGGCTTCCTCGTCGGCTTGGGCTTAGGTGTTGGCTTCAGCGCGGGCTTCTTGGTTGGCTTGGGTTTAGGCGTTGGTCTCAACGCAGGTTTCTTCGTGGGCTTAGACTTGGGTGTCGGCCTCAGCGCCGGTTTCTTAGTCGGCTTAGGCTTCGGTGTTGGCCTCAGCACAGGTTTCTTGGTCGGCTTGGGTTTAGGCGTTGGTTTCAGCGCAGGTTTCTTGGTCAGCTTGGGTTTAGGCGTCGGTCTCAACGCAGGTTTTTTCGTGGGTTTAGGTTTAGGCGTTGGCTTCACCGCGGGTTTCTTGGTCGGCTTAGGTTTCGGCGTTGGTCTCAGCGCTGGTTTCTTGGTCGGCTTAAGCTTTGGCGTCGGTCTCAACGCGGGCTTCTTGGTCGGCTTGGGTTTAGGCGTCGGTCTCAACGCTGGTTTCTTCGTGGGCTTAGGTTTCGGTGTTGGTCTCAACGCAGGCTTCTTGGTCGGCTTAGGTTTAGGTGTTGGCCTCAGCGCTGGCTTCTTAGTCGGCTTGGGGTTCGGCGTTGGCTTTAACGCAGGCTTTTTCGTGGGTTTAGGTTTAGGCGTCGGTCTCAACACCGGCTTCTTGGTCGGCTTGGGCTTAGGCGTTGGCTTCAGCGCGGGTTTCTTGGTCAGCTTGGGCTTGGGCGTTGGTTTCAACCGGGGCTTCCTCGTCGGCTTGGGCTTAGGCGTTGGTTTCACCGCGGGTTTCTTGGTCGGCTTAGGTGTCGGTCTCAACACAGGTTTCTTAGTAGGTTTAGGCTTTGGCGTCGGTCTCAACGCGGGTTTCTTGATCGGCTTCGGCTTCAACGCTGGTTTCTTCGTCGGCTTGGACTTAACTCCAGGCTTATAGTCTATAGTAAATCCATCCTCTGGCCTGACCTTGAAAGTAACCGTTCGCTTGTTGTTAATCGTATTACTTTCTTTCACTTGAGACTTACTATCCACTTTTATGTAAAAGACATGTTCCTGTTTCCCGCTCAAGGTCAACTCAGTAGAAATAGTCCTTTTCTTCCCGACAGAAATGCCCTTCAAATCAAGATATATCCGCTCGTTGTCATACTTAACGTATACCTCGCAAGGTCCCGATTTCACCCGACCCTTGTTCGACACGCTTATATAAAGCTTAACCTCATCGCGAGGCTGAAAAACCCCCGGTTTAAGATAAACCTTTTTGACGATAAGATCTGCGCGAGGGGTGATCGCCGCGGATAGCATGGTCGAGAAAAATAAAACCACTGATAAAATGCACAGTATCCTTTTCATATTTCCTCCCTTACCTGGCTCTCGGTTATATTGGGTAAATATTTGCTTAGGCATATCCCTTTAGTGAAGCGGGAAAAACTCGTGGATTCCCGCCTTCGCGGGAATGACAACCGTTTTACCACACCTACCTTTGCTTGTCACACCCGCGAAGGCGGGTGTCCAGCTGAACAACGGGTTTTTGCGTGTGCACAGCTCCCCCGCTTCACTGAATAATTACCCTCAGGGCGGGTTTTAAACCCGCCCCTACATCTCCAGCCTGCTTGACAGCGCGCGGGAGAGCGTTAGATCGTCTACGTAATCAATATCGCCTCCGACCGGCAGGCCATAGGCGATGCGGCTCACCTTTAATGATAAACCGAGCGATTTGATCTGTTCCCGGACATACATCGCCGTAGCGTCCCCCTCCACGGTTGGATTTGTCGCCAGGATCACTTCCTTTACCGTCTCTTCCCCACGCAACCTGCTCACCAGCTCATCCAGGCGGATATTCGACGGCCCGCGCCCCTCTAGCGGCGAAATATTTCCCTCCAGGACATGGTAAAGGCCGTTGTACTCCCCGGAGCGTTCAATGGCGTAAAGATTACCAATACCGCTGACCACGCAGATCGTCCCCTGCTCCCGGCTTTGATCGGCGCAAATAGAACAACGTTCCTCTTCGGTATAATTGTAACAGAGCTTACAACGTTTAACCTTGCTGCGCGCTTCCCGCACAGCCAGCGCCAAACCATCCGCTATTTCCGCATCCGTCTCCAAGATATACAGTGCCTGGCGGAATGCCGTCTTGGGGCCAACGCTGGGTAATTTACCTAGCTCCGCTACGAGCCGCTCCAGGGCGGGAGTAATTCTGTTCATATTGAGTTTTCAATCAGCCAAGGCCGGGGATATTCATCCCACCGGTCAGCTTGGTCAGCTCTTTCTTCGCTTGATCCTGCGCGCGGCTTATCGCTTCGTTGACAGCAGAGAGAACCAAGCCCTGCAGCATTTCCGCATCGCCGTCTGACAGGGCATCTTCTTTGATCTCCAACTTTACCAATTGCCCGGTACCATTCGCTGTTGCCGTTACCATACCACCGCCGCTGCTTGCCTCTACTTCGTGCTTGGCGAGAGCCGCCTGCATTTCCGCCATCTTACCCTTCATCTGACCAAGGTTCTTCATGAAATCAAACATTGTTCTTTTTCGGGGCTCGGGACTAGATACTCGCAGTTCGCAAGTCAAAAACCGGCAATCTCCGAGAAGCAAAACCCGTAGCCCTACTTCTCCTTTTCTTGAATAACATCCACTACTTTACCCTTGAATACCTTCAGCGCCGCTTGCACCATCGGGTCTTTTTCGGCCTGCTTGATTTTTTCCTGTTGCTGGCGCTGTTCGGCTACCTCCTTATTCGTCGCCTTTTCTTCCTCTTCTTTTTTCTTTTTATCAGCGTCGATATAGGCTAGCAACTTTAGTTTTGCCTTGAAATAATTATTCAGGGCATCGTCAGCGGACTTTTGGTACTGGGGCCCTTTTAGTTGCTCCACGTGGTAACCGCTTTCAAATTTAACGGTCAGTACCCGTTCTTTCAAAGCCGCGGGTTTTCCGGCGGAGAGCAGCGCCTTTACTTTTATCAGGTCAGCTCCGGTCAATGAGTCCAAAAAAGCGCTCCATTGCCGCTGGATCTTCTCCAGGCTTAATTTCTCTTCTTCCTTTACCTCTTCGATACCGTCAACAGCCAGGGCCGGCTCGCCATAATCTTTATCCGCCAGGACCTTCTTCTCCTCTATTTTTTTTTTCGCCATTTCGCCGTTACCGTCAACCGAATCAGGAACTTTTCCCTTGGCCAATAGCTGCCGCAAGGTCACCATCTTGTCCAGCCGGCAAAGCTTCACCCCCAGCAATTCCAGGGAAACCCGCTGATTAGGCACATAGCGCAGCTTTTCCCGCAATGACTCCACCAGAACCAGTGCCTGCATCAACCGTTCCTCGCTATAGCTGTTTACGCTCTCCACCAAACGCTCTACCATCCCGTCCGGCAGCAGCACTAACTTTTGGTAGTCCCTGGTACTCTTGATGATCAGCATATTTCTATATAATTCCAACAAGTCATTAAGAAAAGTAGTAGTATCTCTCCCCTGTTCGCAGACGCGAGCTATCGTACCCATCGCCTTCTGCACATCTCCCAGACGCCCGGCTTCCGTGAACTCAAATATGGTCTCCGGATCGCTCAGACCAAGTAATTCCGTCACGTGTGAGGTCTTGATGTCCCCTTCGCTATAGACCAGGAGCTGGTCCAAAATGCCCTGGGCATCGCGCAAGCTACCATCCGCGCCACGAGCTATCATGTAGAGGCTTTCCTCTTCCGCTTTAACTTTTTCTGATTTAACTACACCTTTAAGGGAATCGACTATCTCCCGCAGCGGTATCTTGCGAAAGAAAAACAGTTGGCATCGCGAGACAATGGTGGGTAAGAGCTTATGATACTCAGTAGTCGCAAAGATGAACTTCACGTGCGGCGGTGGCTCCTCCAGCGTCTTTAAAAGCGTATTAAAAGCCTCGTCGGTAAGCATATGCACTTCGTCCACCACATAGATCTTAAAGCGCGCCTTCACCGGGGCATAAACAACCTTCTCGCGCAGCTCACGCGCCTGCTCTACCCCTCTGTTCGAAGCGCCGTCTATCTCTATAAAATCCATACTGCCGCCGGACACGATCTCCCTGCATACTTCACACTTACCACACGGCTCCTCCGCCGGACCTTCCAGACAACTGAGCGCTTTGGCAAAAATACGCGCCAGCGATGTTTTTCCCACTCCGCGCGGCCCGGCAAAAATATAGGCATGACCCACCCGGTTTTGACGGATAGCGTTTTGCAGCGTCTTGACCACTCCATCCTGATATACTACCTCCGAGAACTTAGACGGCCGGTATTTCAAAGCCAGCGCTTCATAGGCGGCGTCTTTTGTTTGAGCGGCAGGAGCTTTGGCCGGCTTGGTGGTCTTTTTTGTTTCTTGTTTTTTGTCTTTTTTTTCTGCCATACCCTCTCTCGCTTCGAATCCCCATCTATTTTACACATTGAAAATCGAACATTCGAAATTAGACCACCCCGCACTATTAAACTTTTAGTAGTGCCGGGATGACCCGCGCCCTAATTTGCACTTTATGGTAGCGCGGCCCTCACTCTCGAATCTCGATTCTCGATTGTTCTGCCAATCGCGTTTATTCCGCTTCTCGAAATTCGATAATCGAAATTGGACCGCAATCAAAAATTTTAGGCTCCCTCTCGAATCTCGATTTTCGATTGCTCTGCTAGTCCTGTTTCTCCCACTTATCCAAGCATAATCCTGTTGAAATAGGACTAGCTGGCGGAGAGGCAGGGATTATCACGTCGCGCCTCAGGCGCTCCCCATAGGGGATGACTCCCCTCTGGTGGTTCCGCCTTCGCTAAAGCTATGGCGGACATGCGCCCGCAAATACCACACAAATACCTGCCTGCCCTTCATAGCCTGGCACTTGCTATCCACGAAAGTAATCTCTAACAAGTGTCTGGCGAAGAAGGATCACCCCTCCCATCGTGGGGAAGACCTTCTCCCCCACTCCCTCTCTCGCTTCGAATCCCCATATATTCTAAGCCATCTCGCCGTAGCCCCTGCGTCTGCCTATCGGCAGACAAGCGCAGGGGCAAAGGCGGATGGCGGAGAGGCAGGGATTCGAACCCTGGGATCGGAATAACCCGATCAGCCGCTTAGCAGGCGGCTGCCTTCGGCCACTCGGCCACCTCTCCGCGGCAAAGCGCTTTTCCGCTCGTGAAAAACGCTTTGCCGCAGAGCCCACCATAGGTGGGCGGTCTCCTGCTCTACTGTTCTCTGTTCTCCCTGCTCTGCCCCCGCGTCTACCTGTCGGCAGACAGGTGCGGGGGCTAGTTCTCCTCCACCTTCCGTCTCTTCCGCTCTCGCTGGAAGAATTTTTTCATCAATTCAGCGCATTCTTCGCCGCAAACTCCCGCACGAAGTTCCATCTGGTTTTTAAGCTCAATCCCTCTGCCGCCAAACTTCAACTCACTCACCAAACTTTCGTTGGCCGCGCCAAACACCAGACGTTCCAGCCGGGCAACCAGCAATGCGCCTTTACACATAGCACACGGCTCTACGGTAGTATAGAGAGTACACCCTTCCATGCGCCAATTAGTCAAGTGCCGCGATGCACCGCTCAGTGCCTCTATCTCCGCGTGAGCGGTAACGGAGTTCTTCTCTTCTACCCGGTTATGCCCTCGCGATATGATCTTGCCTTTATACACAACAACGGCCCCCACTGGAACTTCATGCTGTCGGTAAGCGCGGCGCGCTTCTTTCAAGGCCTCACGCATGAACTTTAGGTCAGGATCTAGTTTCTTGCGAGGCATTAGTAACCTTGAGCAATAGACCGATAAAACAATAGCGCAATAGCATATGCCAATATTCGAACTTAGCAAAAATCCCGAGAATCGAAATTCGAGATTAGACCGCAACCGAGATTCTTGGACCATTTCTCGATTGTCCAATCTCGATTGCTCTGCCCCCGCGTCTACCTGTCGGTAGACAGGTGCGGGGGCTATAGCCCTTCGATTCACTTCGCTCCCTCAGGGCATTCGACTCGCCCTAACGTTTTCTGGCCAGCCCGGAGCCAGCAAAACCTGCGAAGGGCTGGCCATGAGCGAGCGGCAGCGAGTCGAATGGTACCCCCTGGAGGATTCGAACCTCCGATCTCCTGGTCCGTAGCCAGGCGCTCTATCCGCTGAGCCAAGGGGGCGTCTTTCGCGAACCGGCTATCGGCACACGCTTCACGCATCATATATTAGTATCGACTGAACCAATAATCAATAGTAATGTAACACCGTCCCTGTTTTTCCTACAGCCCAGCCTTCACCGGAACTGATAAAGTCTATGCCTCGTAAATCCTGATTGGTGGGGCTCGTGGTTTTTTTCCACTTGCTCCCGTTCCAGTTCATGATCCTACCACCATCCCCTACCGCCCAACCTACATCGTCTCCCGGAAAAGTCGCCGCCCAGATAACTTTTCTTACCGGATTCCCCGAGCCGCGCCAATTATCCGCCAAACGAAAACAATTATTCCAATTAAAACACCACAGTACCCCTTTTTGACTCAAGGCAAATGCCCGGGCATCGTCTGATAATTTTGAATCCTCTCGTTGCCAATCGTTTTCAACATACGCCCAGAACCACCCGCCCCCGCTGGCCCGCAGGATCCCCTCGTCATCCATGCCAAGACCGGTAAGCGCCTCCGGCGCCCGGCTATGTTTGACCCACGCATTATCTTCATACAGCAATACATCCCCGTAATCTCCGCTGACATAGAGCGTCCCCTCGGG
Source organism: candidate division FCPU426 bacterium (assembly GCA_030621225.1). Lineage (GTDB taxonomy): Bacteria > Oederibacteriota > JAUXIB01 > JAUXIB01 > JAUXIB01 > JAUXIB01. The sequence continues at coordinate 4,670 of JAUXIB010000070.1, read as the reverse complement.
AGTTACAAAAAAAACATTCATGTTCTGCGCGGTGAAATTTTGCCGCTCCTTTAACCAGGCCAGCCCGTTATAACGCAGTAATCCCCCAAAACCAAGTCCGGCCCAAATTTCGCGCTCGCCATAGCGGCAAAGAACCAGGATATCTTCTGTTAGATACATCTCCGCTTCCTTCCACTCCCCGTCTTTCCGTCCAAACAACGCCCCCGCCGCACCGGCGATCCATACTTCACCGGAAGCAAGAGCAGCTACTCCATTTAGATCAGCGTTTGTTGACATCTCTACGCAGTGCCACTCACTCTTGCCACTACCCTTTTCCCCGCAGCCACAACAAAAAATTACGGCCAGCAAAATTATCGTTATCCGCTGGGTCATCTATTACCTCCTTTTCAAAACAGGATCCCCTTTAGATTACTTTTGAACGTTGAACCGGCCTGAGCTTTTATCACTTTTTGACATTCTCCGGCCATGATCAGTACCAAGCGCAAATATACGTCCTGTAAATTATGCCGCATATCATCTTCCGTTTTGAATTTAACCGCAAAGCCGCCCTGTTTGCGATTGATGTGTTCGGAAATATGGTCCGCGGTCAATCCGATAAGCTTTCTAAAGCTGAATTTACGCTCCTTTATCTTGATGTTCCTCAAAATAGCCTCATTTGCCGTTTGTAAGCGATAGTTTTCGCAAACCGCGTGCAATAGGTAATCGAGTTGCCCCGTTTCAAAATAAGCCTTCGCGCCATAGGGTTCAAATGCCGGCAACGGAAATGATTCTACCTGCAGATTAAGATGGAAATAAGCCTTGGGGAAGCGGGGGTTAAAGCTACCCCAAAGTAGACACCGCGCGTCTTTGTCTCCGGCGACTCGCCCGACCAGCTCGATCTTGCTTCTTTCCTCAACCAGAGACACATTATTCGTCAATTCGTTTATCGTTCCGTTTATTTCCTCCAGGGTCAGCCTAAAATCCTTCATCGGCGGATCTAAAAAAACAATCTCTCCGCCCTTTATCCTTATCTCTTCCACCAGGTATGGTGCCGGGACGTTCGTCACGCTCTCGGCGGCCACCTCTATCGCCGGCCTCTTAGCCAGGTCATAGGTAAACACGGGGTGATATATCTTGACCCGTTTTACCTGTTTTCTTCCTGCCTTTATATCCTTGTAGCGGATACCTATCGCTATTTTTCTTGCGCGCAAAGAGTTCGTAAAAAGCCAGCCGTCGGCGCGTACGCCGCTAAGAATAACCCGGGCCGTTAAAACGTCAACTCTAGCTACCAGATAATTCGCTCGATCTCCACCGACACGTTTTACCAAGTCGTGCAACTGGTTCCATAAGACCAGTCCCAATATATATTGATGGGCAAAATATAAAAGTAGAACAAAGGTAGTTATTTTAATCACCCTACGAACCTTCATTTTGTTCCTCTATCTTTTTACGAACCATAGTTACCCAATCCTGCGCGCTTTTTACCTTGGGCGGAGCTTGCGCTGGCCGTTTGCGCAGTTGCTTGATCACCGCGTCACCCAGGTCCATACTTTCAACGTACTTTTTTTCCAAGTCCTGGATCATCTCGGTGATAAGTTTACCTTCTGCCACATTTAGATTTCCTGTGCTTTTTTCCCGCAAAGATACCAGCATGTTTATCGCCGAGCGGGCCTTAGCTAGATCGATCTTCACCTTACCAGCAATAGGATTCTTTCCCTCACCCAGTGATACCATCGCTGAAGTACCCAGCATCATTACCAGGTTGATAAAGTCTATGTTTGGTTCGGTTGAGTTGGGGGTCATGGTTTTTCTTTTTCTCCCACACTCCTCGAAAATCGATATTCGATATTAGACCACCCTCTCGAATTTCGATTCTCGATTGTTCTGCCAATCACGTTTCTTCCATCTATCGAAAAACAATGTAGAAACGCGATTGGCGGAGAGGCAGGGATTCGAACCCTGGGTACGGAAACCCGTACAACGGTTTTCGAGACCGTCACCTTCGACCACTCGGTCACCTCTCCGCGATTTCCCCTAGACCACATTACTCTTGCCTATATTACAAACAGAACAAAGTGTACGGAGATTATCCGAATCCGTCTCTCCGCCTTTTGACCATGGCTTGATGTGATCTACATGAAGCACGACTGATGGGTCTTTCCCCGGACTTGCTCCACACATCTTGCAAATACAATTATCTCTAATTAAGACCATTGCTCTTAGTCGCCAGTTAACCTTTCGGGGCGTTCGAGGAAGTCGTCCTGTCTCTTTCCTTGTCTGAGCATTTACAGGTGTTTTATCCCTATCTCCAGGAGATTCATCAATGTACGCAATAAAGGCCAGGAGCGCCTTGTTCCACGAGCCAAATCGCTTTTCATATGTGCCGAGCGAAACCTTTGAACAGTCTGCGGCTTTGGCTTTCTTTAGTTCCGTTCCGGTTGGTTGCCGTCCAAGCTGTTGCCAGAAGTTAGCAAGATTTTCAAAAAGAGCTTCTTCTGTATAATTCAATGTGATAGTCACTTTGAGACCACAAGTTTCTAATGCCTTGTTCCAAGATCCAAATCTCCGGAGAAATGTATTGACGCCAAACCTGCCTTTTTGCGCATAAAGAACGCTTGTTACCGTTTCTTGATTAAGTGAATTGGCGACTCTTCTTAAATCATTAAGAAGTCTTTCTTTTGAAATATTTTTTTCGTGAAGATTTAATTTGAACTTCTTCATTTGCTTTTCAATGTTTTTTTGCTTTGCGACAGTTTTTTGTAATTTTCTTTACTAGTTACTTTCTTGCCACTTTTGCGTTCTAATTCTTTTCTCGCGTTGCCCGCAATAGTGCCTCCCTCAAAAGCGACCTGTTTATTATCAACAAACCCCTGAGCATCTTTATTAATGGTAATCTCTTTGGTTGAAGCTTCGCCAAGCATCGAAAAGATAAGTTCCAAATCAGTCATATGATCCCTGAGATTTTCCCGCTGTAGCCGTTTGTGTTTCTTGTAAGCGGATGGAGTCATTCCAAAAGTTGCCTTTGATATTTCGGCGGTCAATATTTCGTATTCTTTTTTTTCCTTAATCCCACGTTTCTGCCACTGGTCGGTTAACTCCTCGCGAATAGCGATTCCTCGTATCCGCTTTTCAATCCAGTCATCACTATATCCTTTAGCCTTATATAAAGCCCTTGTCCTTTTAGTGGCCAGTTCTGGATTTTCTATTTCCTGTATTCGTTCACAACCCACCCTAGCTAGCCAGCGCTTAAACGGCTCGGCCTTCGGAGATGGAATCGCCTGGATAATACGAAAAACACCTTCTGTATTAGCACAATTAAGCTTTTGCCCCCCCCCGGATGTCTTAATGGAAAGGGGGGTGACAAGTTGTCCCCACCCTTTGCTGAGCTCATTGTCCCGCTTACGCATCTTCTTAATATAGTCCTGAACATTAGGTGAGTCAGTAAGCGCTGAAACAACATCATTGACCACAAACCACCATTCCTTTTTATGGATGGTCTTTCTAATCTCGCGTTTCCTGAAAACCGCAATTTTAGTTGTGCTTTTACCTTTGTTCATATCGAAGGGTCAGGGATTGTCCCGTCGCGCTACGCTTCCCGTTTTTAAATGTTTTTTCAACATCCCCCTATTAGAGATATTCTTTGCACATGCAAAAAGATTTTTAATCAACTCCTAAAAAAATCTTTCAATATCACATAATCATTATGAGATCTTTTTTCATCTTGCCATATGATTTTTCTACACATTGGACATTCTTTCTCGAGACCTGTATGCAAACTACACTGGCAAAATTTTGCTGTTGCTTTACTTAAATCCACACCTGTCCATTGATATGTATCTGGCACCCCCGAAACGCTAAAACTAATACCATGTTCAAGGGACATGTGCATCAACTTTTTAAACAAAGATTCAAAATTATAATTATTGAGAAAAGCTTTAGGTATAAATATATCCTCAATACCAAAAAAAGATTTCATAAAAGATTTTATACCAATAATTTCGCATCTGAATTCACATCCTAAAACAGTAAATGTTTCAATCAACCCTAGATTGAAAAAAATATTATAATTTAAATATCTTGTATCAGTAGTGCACTCATTCAACTCTTTTATAAAATCCTCATATGCCTTTTCATAAGAAAATTGAGTAGTATATAATTTAATCTCTTGCCACAGATTAATTAAATTATGGCCGAATGGCTTTCTGGATAATATTACTTCCGAATATTTTTCATCATCATATTTATTTAAAATAGCTTTGCAATATTTTTCTACAGATTGTTGAGCTATCCATAATACAGTTCCCACTGGAGGTATTCCTATATGGTATTGCATAAAAAATGAAATATAATCAATGTTTGCCGCAGCAAGGAAGTTCTTCCAATTAGTAGGCTTAGAATTTTTATGCAGCTTAAAAAATCTACTCTCCGCAGAGCTCATTATTGTAGTCATATTTTTTACAAACTTCAAGATGAAGTCTCCGGAAGTCTTGCCGGGTAAGGAATTTTAACTTTACCTTGAGATAAACAACTCGAATCCCAATTAAACTAATGTGGCGTTTTTAGCATGGCGGAGGGTCAGGGATTATCACGTCGCGCCTCAGGCGCTCCCCACAGGGGATGACTCCCCTCTGGTGGTTCCGCCTTCGCTAAAGCTATGGCGGACATGCGCCCGCAAATACCACACAAATACC
>JAUXIB010000132.1 GCA_030621225.1 candidate division FCPU426 bacterium | reverse complement strand
CAGGATAATGAGAAAGCAATGGTTCTGTGTAGCGGCCGGGTGTACGCCGCGTAGTAAAGCTGTGTGTCACCGCCGACTTTGGCTTGCATCAGCGCGACGTTCCAATTATCGAGGCTGGGTAGGAGGGCGGGATTCCAATAGGGCGCGAAACCGTTCTCGTGGATAGTCGCCCCCGCGTAGCCCAATCCAGTCGCCCGCGCGGAAACAGGAGGATCGAGATTCCCGAAGCTTACTGCGGTAAAAATCGGAAGCAAAAATAACAACAGTATAAATATTCTCCTCATGCGAGGGATTTTAGCACAGGGGATGGATATTGTATAGCAGAGGGGCGTAGGTTATGGCATTTTACGGGTTTGCTTTTGAATTGAAACTGACCCGCAAGGCGTTTTTCCTTGACACTTGGGCCACTAGCGAATAAAATAAGAATCCTCGGGCTAACGCCCGCGGTATTCTTGTCCCGATATGTGCGTCCACTAAAGCGGACGATGTATATAACGCTTCCTCCACGAGCTTACGCTCGTGGTATTTGCGCGCAACGGAATCAATATCAAATAATCTTGGCTTTTTCTTACGGAACCCGTAGGATTCTTGCGGATGACGGATTTAACATACATTTTCAGCCTATGAGCAATAAAAAACGTCTGGTTGGTTTCTTGGGGGCCGTCATATTTATCGTATCCTTATCTGGTTGTCGAATCACGCTGCCAATTTTTGGCCAAGTTTGGTTTCCCAATCTTATTCCCGGTTTGGGAAAGAAGCAAAAGAAGACGCGGGTAACCAAAGCAAAACAGCCGACTTCCCAAAAACAGACTGCAGCCAAAACGCCTGATTCGGTTGAGGGAAAAGTTAAAGCGGCCGCCAAAGACAAAGCGGGAGCAAAGCCCTCCCCTCCGCCCACACCTCCCCCGCCAACCGAGTTGATATGTTATGTCACTTTGACGGATAACCATCTTACCATTTGGACGATGTCGCCTGAGGTTAAGCTTACTGACGAAGTTAAGCCTACTGACGAACATCTTCAGCTAACCCGGGAAAGCTATGACTCTTGGCTACCCATATTTTCGCCTGACGGCAAGAACATTGCGTATCTTTCCGATGCCAACGGCAAAGCAAATCTATGGGTTATGGATCGAGCAGGACGATCCAAAGTACGGCTTACTGATTTGGACCAGATGACCGTCAGCAAGCAGCCCAATTACGAACGTATCATCTCATGGTCCAGCGACAGCAAGTATCTGTCGTTGGTTAATGACGGCCTACTTTGGGTTATTCCCGCTGATGGATTCAACCCTCAAACCGTTGATCTGCCTGTATTCGGCGAGCGGGTAGTCAGTGCCGCCTGGTCAAAGAAAGGCTCGATATTGGCTTATTTTCTCAGCAAGGGAGACAAGAATTTGGGGTTGTGGTTGGTGGAACCAGAGTATAAAAATACAACCCAACACCTGGCCAGCAAGTTGCGTTATCCAATCATCGAGTGGTCACACAGTAAAGATATCCTCGCTTATTTCCTTAACGGTATTGTACTGCTTTACATCAATCAGAAAGATATACAGATATTAGAAATGGACGACGCCAACATCTATCTAAAGTGGAATCCTAGCTCGGATAAGAAGGCCTCGGATCAGATAGCCTATGTAAAAGCAAATAAAAAGGGCGGTCGCGACATCTGGTTGATTGACAATCTAACTGATGAGGGCGTCGGCACACGCAAGGAGCGTCTGTTAGTTAAAAACGCGGACTTTCCTTGTTGGTCGCCGGATGGAAAAAATATCGCTTATGTCTCAACCGAGGATATATGGATGATCGGTACTGACGGCAAGCGCGGCAAACGCCTGACTATAAGCGGAGGATGGTCTCCGGACTGGGGCAAGCTCGTCAATATTAAGGGAGATAAAAAATGACCCATCGTTGTGAAGATAACTCTAAGAATTCCAGACAATTTCGCAAGATTGGGGGGCCGGTATTGCCGGCGTTTTTATCGTTTCTACTGATCGGTCTTGTTTTTAGCACCATGCTTACTGTTTCCTGCAAAAAAAAGGAGATGGTTCCTCCTACGCCTACCCCTACGCCCCTGCCCCCTAAGCCTAACGGACGTCTGGTTTTTATGCAAACAGGACATCTTTTCCTGATCGATCCGAACGGAACTCATCTAAAACAGATAACCCATGGCAGCAACGACTGGTATCCCGCGGTTTCGCCCGATGGCAAGAAACTGGCCTTTTGGTCAAACGCGGACGGCCATTATAACCTCTGGGTCATTGGCAGTAACGGCAGCGGGTTAAAACAGTTGACCATGGAACAGGACGAGTTTTTTGATAAAAACGCTCGTCGTTTTCTCTTGGGTAATCGCCCTTGTTGGACCGCTGATTCACAAGCCTTGATCTTCGCGGCCAAAGATAAGATATGGCGTGTAGATGCAGATGGTTATAATCTCTCCACCATAGCGAGCATGCCCAATTGCCTCTCGCCTGCCATTGACAAAAAAAACAAGAAAGCCATTGAGGATAAGGAAGACATTAAGTTTGTTGTTTACGTATCTGACTATGAGGCACAGAGCCCCGGAGTATTCAACCTATGGAAATTTGATATAGCTTCCGAAGCTTACATGCAGCTCACTGATTTTCATGTTCGTTCCGCTGGTTCACCTGTCATTCCCAATAACAAAGAGATTATTTTTACCCTATTTAAAGGTAACCATTCAAATATTGTCAGTATTCCCATTGACAGCGACATGGAAAACCTGACGATTAAAGACCTGACGCAAGACGGTCGTTCGCTTGCCCCGTATCCTAATCCCGATGGCACTAAACTAGTCTTTAGTTCTCAAGATGCGAAAGGAAACTATAATCTATATACCATGCCTGCGAACGACGACAAAAAGGTTAAAGAAAAAGTTAATGGGGCAATTGGCGCCTTCCCGGCATGGAGCAGCGTGATGAGTCCATCTGACATTGCCGCTCTGGACGCGTATAATAAAAAATATAAGTCGGGCAAGAAGCCCCCGCAACCAGAGAAAACAGCGACGCCAACGCCAAAAAAAGTTGCCTCCAAGAAGGCACCGCTTGCCACTACGCCTGCTCCTTCTCCCGCCAAGGCGAAGCCCGTAGCGCCGAAAAAGACAAAAGATTTTATTATGCCCACCGGGCCTTTTGAGGTGGCCCCTGAATTAACGCGGATCATCCAGCCGGATAAGACGGAGGGATATTTCGGCACGGAAGCAGAATCAGAGTCGACCGCGGAAGAGGCATCCCCCGTTAAAGAAGAAGGGTTCGTTAAACCTAAGTAGGGGCGTATCCGCCGTCGTCTTCGGCTATGGCGGACATGTTGCAATATGCTCCTACTAAATACAAATAAGGTAACATCATGGCAGTAATGAATTGGATGCGCGGCAGTTTAAGTAAGATGATAATGTGGATCATTCTTATTGCGTTTCTCGGCACTTGTTTTATCTGGGGCATGGGGGAATGGGGCAACACGGATAATAGCAGAAGCCAGATAATTTTGCGTGTCAACGGCGCGGAGATAAGCCGCCATGCCTATACCCAGGCGCACAGCAACCTTTACCGTATAAAGGGGCCGAACTTGAAAGATCCCAAGGCTTCGCGACGCTTTAAGCAAGAGGTGGTTGACGCCTTGATAGCCGAAGTGCTATTGACCGAGGTAGCGACAACGCTAGGCATACAGATATCCACGCAAGATGTATCCAATTATATCGCCCGTAACCGTAATTTCCAGGATCGCGCGGGAAATTTCAGCTCTGATCTCTTCTTGGGTTTTCTTCAACGTCAGGCAATGAGCGAAAAACGGTTTATCGCGGATGTGCGGGAGCAACTGAGTCGCGAAAGGACGTTCTCGTTTTTTGGTGACAGCGCCCTGATCGGCGAGGAGGATCTGCGCTGGGCCTACGCGCGTATCAATCGTCAGCTTAAAGCGACTTATATCGATCTTAATCTTGACGATATTTCAGCTAAATTCAAGGTAAATGAAAAAACCGTCAAAACATATTATCAACGCAATAAAAAAGCGCTGGGTACGCCCGCTCAGGTAAAAACCAGGCACTTGCTTTATACGCTTGCCGCCGAGCATACTCCAGAGGACGAGCAAGCAGCGAAGGCGTTCCTGACGACGATACGCGAACGGATCACCAAGGGCGAACTGACCTTTGCCAAGGCAGCGGCCGAACACTCGCAGGATGCCGCCAGTAAATCCGAGGGCGGCGAACTCGGTTGGCTTAAAAAGGGCGAAGTATTACCGGATTTCAATGTGATCTTTGATCTAAAAAAAGGCGAAATATCTCAGCCTGTCCGTACCAATTACGGCCTACATCTGTTCCTGGCCGAAGATATAAAAAAAGGGATAGCTGCTACCTACAAACAGGCGCGCCCCAAGATAGTGCGTATTCTCAACCAAAAACGGGCCATTCCCGAACTGCGCCGTACCCAATATCGTCTTTCGGTGTCAATTAAAGAGAACGATTCTTTGGCAGAGGTGGCCAAAAAAACCGGGCTTAAATTAAAGATGCTGGATTGGTTCGGCCCGGAGAGCGATCTGCCGGGAATAGAAAGCGATCAGCTTTTCATCAGCCGCGCGGAAACAATGGAGGTTGGTGATATAAGCGATCCCCTGCCCTATCAACAAGGAGGCTTCTATTACCTACAGGTCACCGAGGAACGTAAGGGAAAATTCAATAAGGCCCGCTGGGAAGAACAGCAGGGTATTCTCGTCCAGCTCGCGCACCGCGCCAAGGGAGAAGCGGTGTTTCAAGATTTCATTGATTCGCTTATAGAGCAGGCGGAGATAAAATACATCGTGCCGTTGGAGATGTTGTAAGGGATATCGCTCGGCCTGCCAGAAGCGTCAAACGTCTAAACGCTGGTCACACGTCGCCTATGACGTTCTGCGTTTAGCGTTCGACCTTTGACCTACTGACCCCCAACCACCGACCACTGTTCCCTGTTCTTCAGTGTGACCCCGGATTCTCGCTATCCTTTTCTGGTACTAAATCTCATGCCTTTAGGGGCAATTGATGTAAAAGCAAGTGGCTTAATCATTCTTGTGTCTCCACTCTTGAGCCGATCCATTCAATGTCTTCATCTTTTGGTTTAATCTCATGCACCATAAATGAACCAAGAGCATGACTTGTCTGTGTCGATTTAATTCCCTCTAGCATACTAGGATAGTAACCAAGAATATCGTTGCCCTTAATCACAACCCACTCATGCTTGTGATCTTTTAATAATCTCCTTCTCACGGACTCAAAGAACTTAAATTCCTTTTCCAATGACATCTGTATCACCTCCTTTACGGGTTCTTACCTATTAGCGAATTTATAACTTGTTCTTGCTGCCCAACAATGGAACTTTGTGGATCACAAAGGTCTTCTCATATAATTCCCAACCTAGCGTATTGTACCACGTTTTAATAATGCCCGAAACCCTTCCATTGTGTTCGTGTGGCAATCGCCATTCACATATTCTTTTGTATTGAAGCAAGCGTTTAGCTTGTATGCCCCGTGTTACCGGGTGCAGACAACATTTATTCTCGCACCCGGTAATAACAAATTTTGTCAATGCCAACCCAAACTCATGACAGTTTTTAGCCTATTCAAATATTATCTCTTTCTAACAAAAAAAGCCAGCACTCGATGAATGCCAGCTTGTGATTCGTAAGCTTGGGGCTCGATACTCTCCCCGTACTGCGTATAGCGTACAGCGTTATTCCTAATCCAATGCTTTTTCGTGGTTTGTGGTTTCCTAAGCGACAACATCCAACATCCCGCGAACCACGAACTGCTTCCTGCCCCGTGCCCCTACGCTTGAGAAGACAACATCTCCAAAGTCCTCTGAGCGGCTTCCTGCTCCGCTTCTTTCTTGCTATGCCCTGCTCCCTGCGCGTATTCCTTTTGTCCGATGAATACCCGCGTTTCGAAGACTTTATCGTGTTCGGGGCCGCTCTGGCGCTGTAAACGGTAAGCGGGGATCGTCTTGTACGAACGCTGCACACGTTCCTGGAGTAATGATTTGAAATCCTTCTCTCCCGCGCTTTGCACCGCTTCCTCGATCATCGGCGTGAAATGCCGCAGGATAAACCTACCGATGTTCCAGAGTCCTGTGGCCAGATAAACAGCGCCGATTATACCTTCCAGCGCGTCAGCGAGGATCGACCCCATATGCCGCTTGCTGGTGCTGTGCGAGGCGCTTTTGCCCAGCAACATATACTTCTCCACCTCCATTTCTTCCGCCAACATTTGCAGCGCTTTACTGCTAACGACTTCTGCCTTGATCTTCGAGCAATCCCCTACGCTTAATTCCGGATGCTCTCGGACAAGATAACGGCTGACCACCAGGCTCAAAACCGCATCGCCCAGAAATTCCAGCCGTTCGTTATCCTCGCACGCCTCCCCATTCATCCGCTGCTCATAAGCATAAGAGGAGTGGGTCAACGACTGGTTAAGCAGACGATAACTAAGAAAACGCAGCTTGATCGGGCGGGCAAAATCCCTTAGTTGGCGCCGCCGCTCAATTGATACCGTCATAAATGCAGACATATTCTATGCGAAGCGTTTGAAAGCGATCGTGGCATTATGTCCGCCAAAGCCCAGAGAATTAGAAAGAACCAATTCCACTTTCTTTTCCCGGCCTTCGTTGGGCACGTAATCCAGATCACATTCAGGATCGGAGTTTTCCTGATTTATAGTCGGAGTAACGATGCCGCGGTGGATGGTTTCAACACAAGCCACGGCTTCTACCGCCCCCGCCGCGCCAAGTAAATGCCCGGTCATCGACTTGCTGGAAGTAACCATCAATTTTTTAGCATGCTCGCCAAAGAGCCTGTTGATCGCCAGTGTTTCCAGCTTGTCGTTAAGTAGCGTAGAAGTACCGTGAGCGTTGATGTAGCCGACGGCGTCAATGTTTTCGCCGGCATCTTCCAGGCAACCCCGCATCGCGCGCATGCCGCCCTCGCCATTCGGATCGGGCGCCGTGATGTGAAACGCGTCCGCGGTAGCGCCATAGCCAACCAGCTCGGCATAGATCTTGGCGCCGCGCGCTTTGGCGTGTTCCAGCTCCTCTAACACCAGCGAAGCAGCGCCCTCGGCCATGATAAACCCATCACGCCCGGCGTCAAAAGGACGACTGGCTTGCTCCGGGGCATCATTGCGTTTGGAAAGCGCCCTCATAGCGCAGAAACCGCTCACTCCCAGGGGGGTAACACAAGCTTCGGTGCCGCCGCATAACATCACGTCAGCCCGGCC
>JAUXIB010000235.1 GCA_030621225.1 candidate division FCPU426 bacterium | reverse complement strand
CCGTTTAAATCGAAGAAGCTACGCATTTAAATATCGTCAGCTTAGTATCGCCGAAAACCTTCTCTTTTTTCAGGCGTAACCCAGCTAAAACGTCTATCGTCTCGTCTCGGGAGCTATGGCTATAAATAACACTCCCTTGAGGGGAAAGCAGTTCCCATAACCTATATTCTTTCATAAAAGCAAAACCATCCAGTTGATAGGGTGGATCAACTGTAATAATATCAAATTTTCGACCAGATAACGATAATTCTGTGACTTTTTCTTGTGCTTCTCCCGGGAGAAGCTCGATTTTATCGGAAATACCCAACTCGACCAATATAGCTTCCAAGTCTTGAATCTCCCGTTCAACAATACATATGTCGCCAGCGCCGCGACTATACGCTTCAATGGCCAAGGCACCACTCCCAGAGAATAAATCCAAGAAGCTGGCGCCCATAATATTTGGACCAAGCATATTAAAAAGCGCACCTCTAACCTTGCCGGACATAGGCCTGAGATCTTCTCTGTTCGTTATCTTTATCTTCCTACCCTTTAATGATCCTGATATGATAGTTATTGATGGCATATTAGTCTGAAGAAGAAGCCCCGGGCTATAGCCTGCGTCTTCTTGTTCCGCACGGGCTTACGCCTTTTAGTTTACGGAATAAAAACAAATTAACCCGTTATTGCAACCCAAGACTCATGCAATGCCGCCTAACTTGTATGTTTCCAGTGTGTTATATATCGCCCCAGGCGATTCCAAACGGCTCTCAATTAAGTGAATATCATCTACCATTATTCTGCTAATTCTATTTGAATCAACATTCTTTAATGCGTTCATTATTTTATCTTTCCCGTTATTAGAACGAAAGCGCCCAATAGTCAAGTGAGGCTGATAAGTTCTCTTTTAATGTCCTTCAATGCGTTACCTCGGTCGAGCTCGTATATCGTATTGCGCATTGCGTATAGCGCGCATTTTCTGGTTAAGCTCCCTGTATACTGTGTACCGTCTACCGTATATCCTATTCAGCATTCATCCGCCTCTGCCTGACTACGTCAGGACTATGGCGCGACAGGTAACTCAGAATTCATAATTCAGAACCCCAATCCTGTGTACTGCCTTTAAACCAACATTCTCCTAACCATATCTAGCGCCATCTGAGAGCTTCGCCAGCGTATACTCTCCCTATCCCCATTAAACGTAAATTTTGCCGTTCCATTTGCGCCATCTCTGTCGGCGACACAAATAAAAATCGTCCCTACCGGCTTGTCACTGGTTCCGCCGTCTGGTCCGGCGATGCCGGTTATTCCTATGCCTATCTTTACGTCAAGAGCTTTAATTACTCCCATCGCCAGTTTTTCCGCTACCTCTGCGCAAACCGCCCCCTGCTCTGCCAAGATTTCCTCAGGAATGCCCAGCAGACCTGTTTTTACACTGTTGCTATAAGCTATAATCCCGCCTTTGAAATAACGGGAACTCCCCGCCACCGCGCTAAGCCGAAATCCTAGCAGGCCGCCGGTACACGATTCCGCGACGCCGATTGTCATATTACGTGAATCAAGCATCCTTCCTACTACCTGCTCCAAACTCTCACTATTCCGTCCGTAAACGTTATCTTTTAAGCGTTTCCTGATCTCTTTCTCCAGGGAATCTATGATAGCATCCGCCGCCTGTTTCTTGTCCGCGGACGCCGTAATACGCAGATCTACCCCGGCTGGATGCGCTGTGACAGAAAGACTCGGATTGCCGTCTGTTTTAAAAAGATCTTCAATTTTTTCACAAAGAGCTGACTCGGATAGCCCGCAGGTGCGCAGGGTCCGCCAGCGGCGGGACTGCTCTGCCTCACTCTTTTCTTCGACCAGGGGTTTCAGCACCCCCTCAACCATCGGTTGCAATTCTGCTGGTGGCCCGGGCAAAGCAACATAGAATACTCCCTGGTGGTTAAGTATAACCCCCGGAGCAGTGCCGCGGTTATTTTCTATGACGACCCCGCCTTGCGGCACCATCGCCTGCTTAAGATTAATAGCCGGCATCTCAACACCGCGTTCTACAAACCGCTGTTTGATCGAACGTTCTACCGCATGGTTCATTACCAGGCGCGCGCCTACTGCTTTCGCTAGCACCTGCCTGGTAAGATCATCAGCAGTCGGGCCCAAGCCACCAGTGAGTATGATCAGTCCTGCCCGGGACGCGGCAGTTACGATCGCCGCGGTCATCTCCCGCTCGTCATCGCCGACTACGACCACACCGATCACCTCAGCTCCCACCGGTGTAAGCGTCTCTATCAATAGATCGGCGTTACTATTCCGCCGGGAACCGTTGAGCAGCTCATTACCGATGTTAATAATGATTGTTTTCATTAGGTAACGCTGATTACGCGGATTACGTCCTACTTTGTCAAGGACTACGGCAAGACAAGCAACGTTTTTTCTTATACCAACTACTGGAAACCAAATACAGGACTTTTAATTCAGCATTCAGAATTCATAATTCAGAATTTCGTAGGTCGTATCGTCATGGCGAAATAATGTTCTTGGCGTCCTGATGTCGAATCACTCTGCCGTCTCTTGCTCCATTAATTTTTCGTCTATATCAAAATTAGCGTAGGTATTCTGGACATCGTCATTGTCCTCTAGCTGATCCATTAGCCGAAGCATCTGAGCGGCCTCCTTGCCTTCCAGCTTGACCGTGTTTTGTGGCGACATGCTCATCTCCGCCATACGCGGTGTGATACCCTTCGCCTCCAGAGCTTTCTTTAATTTGTCATAGCTGGAAAAATCGCAAGTTACCATATGCGTTTCCTCGCCGCTCTCGATATCGTCAGCGCCGCAATCCGCAGCTAGCTCCAGCAGATCCTCTTCTCCGATATCAGACGTTGCTACTTCTATATAGCCACGCGGTTCAAAAAGCCAGGCTGTGCAGCCGGTCTCGCCCATCTTGCCATTTCCCTTGGTAAGGATCGAGCGGATATTCGCGGTCGTTCTATTCTTGCTATCGGTCAAGGTATCGATGTAGATTGCCGTACCACCGGGGCCATATCCTTCATAAAAGGCCTGCTCATAATTAACGCCCTCAAGTTCTCCCGTGCCACGCTTTATCGCCTTGTCAATGGTATCGGCCGGCATATTGGAGCTCTTGGCCTTGTCCATCAGCCCGCGCAGGGTCACGTTTTCGCCGGGGTTGCCGCCACCGGTTTTTGCGGCCACAGTAAGGCCGCGGATAAGCTTTGAGAATACTTTACCGCGTTTAGCGTCTACCGCCGCCTTTTTATGCTTTATCGAGTGCCATTTTGAGTGTCCGGACATATATTTATCTCCTTTTACAAATAAGAATCCTCGGGCTAACGCCCGTGTCTTCTTGTTCCGATGGGGCTTTTATCTTTTGCCGTGCGGAATAAGAATCCCTGCGGAATTCTTGTTCCGGATGGGCTTGTGT
>JAUXIB010000120.1 GCA_030621225.1 candidate division FCPU426 bacterium | reverse complement strand
AACCTTAACTTTGCCCCGTCAAAACCAAGAATGCTTCCCCTTTAACGAAGAATCACCTTTGCCCTTATCCAAAGAATAATCTGTGGTACGGTCGTCGGAGACCACCTCGTGACTTCTCTCCTCTGGAAATTATAAGAAGAAGTCACCAATCTGTGGTACGAACACCAAAAGTGTTCTCGCGAGTTTCTGCCTTGCTAAACATAACAGAAACTTGCAAATCTGTGGACAAAGCCGTTCTTAAACACTTTTTAATTTTGCCTTTTTAATTTTTAATTCTTATTCCCACTCATCTCCTCAAACAACTCCGCGTACTGCCTGGCCATACGGCTCAGGCTAAAATACCCCTCCGCGCTCTTCCGCCCGTTGCGGCCAAGATGTCGCGCCAGTTTCTTATCAACGATCAGCCGCCTTAACTTCACCGCAAGATCCTTTTCGTTGCCCCGTTTAAAAAACAAACCGTTCTTTCCCTCCTCGATGATATCCAAAACACCATCGTACCTTGTCGCCAAGCAGGGCACCCCGGCCGCCATCGCCTCCACCAACGACAGGCCAAAGGCCTCGTTCGTGGAAGGAAAAACAAAATAGTCTATTCCCGCCAGCAGGTTCGCCAGGTCGCGGCGGTGGCCCAACATAACCACCTTGCCGGATAAACCCAGCTTGCCGATCAAAGAAACCAATTCCTGTCGGTAGTCCCGGTCCTCACGTTCCCAGCCGCCGATCAGGTAACAACACAAGTCCGGATAGTCCCCAACAAGCCGAGCCAACGCTCGGATCAAGATATCCTGCCCCTTACCGCGCGTTATGCGGGAAACAACACCGATCACCGGTTGGCCGGCGAGTTTATGTCTTTTATCAGCCTGGAACCTACCGGGATCTATCCCGGGATGGATCAATGCCGTCTGTGACCTACGTAGCGGACATGTCGCCAATAAGTTGCGGCGGATCAGCCGGCTAATAGCTACCGCCTTATCCAGGCGTTCATAAATAATTCGATGCAGGGGATCTTTTTTGCTGACCCGGTTACCAACGTGCGCGGTGAAAACCACCCGGAATCTCTGCCGGCTCAACAGACGGGCAGGCATAACCAGAAAAAGATCGCGCGGCAAATGAACATGGACGATATCCGGCCGCCGCCGCCGCAACAACCTGCTCAAACGGTATATCGCCACAGGATCAAAGCGCCCACATACAGCAAGTTCGTCCAGCGGCAGGCGCAAGTCGCGCGCGCGGCGCGCGACGTCCCCTCCGGGCAGGACAGCAACGCTGACCCTATGACCTAAACACTTCAGCTCGGCCGCCAATTCCAGCGGCAACATCTCTCGGCCGCCACGGCTATGGGAAAAGATTATCTGGAGTATACGCATGTTGATGAGATGTAATAATAGTTTCTTGTAAAAAGAAGGAGGTGCGGTGAGAGTTCTACATTGCCTTTATTCTATGCCAAGAAGAAAGCTCTATAGGTAACACCGCACCTCCCAGATTATTTTTTTATTTACTGCAGCTTGCCCAAGCCCTCCTCCAACCGATCCATTCCCTTGGTTATGTCATCCAGGGAGGCGGCGTAAGAAAAACGCATATAGCCCGGCGCGCCAAACCCCTCGCCCGGCACAGGCGCGATCTTACATTCAGTCAGCAGGTAATCCGCCAGGTCGAGTGTGTTCTCCAACTTCTTATCGTTGTAGCTTTTCCCCATCACCGCCGCGAATGAGGGAAAAACATAGAACGCTCCGCCCGGCTGGTGACAGGAAACACCCGCCATCTTATTAAGCCGTTCCACAATGTAACCGCGTCGCTTTTCAAACTCGCCGCGCATCTTAGCCACTTCCTCCTGGGGACCCAGCAACGCTTCCACGCTGGCCTTCTGAGAGATAGACGTCGGGTTAGAAGTGCTATGGCTTTGGATAGTGCTGATGGCCTTGGCGATCTCCGGCACCGAAGCGGTATAGCCGATGCGCCAACCAGTCATCGAGTAGGCTTTAGAAACACCGTTCACAACTACGGTCTTTTGCTTCACCTCGTCTGAGATAGTAGCGATCGAGAAGTGCTGCTGGCCATCGTAGACCAAATGTTCATAGATCTCATCCGAGATTATAATCAGGTCCTTCTCCACCGCCAACTCAGCCACCGCCCTCAGCCTCTGCTCGGAATAAACAGCCCCAGTCGGATTGGAGGGGCTGTTTACAACGATAGCCTTGGTCTTATCGGTAACCGCTTGCTCAATCGCCTTAACGTCCAGATCAAAGCCGTTCTCATAGTCGGTATCGACAAAAACGGGCTTCCCCTCGGCCAGGTTGGCGAATTCGGGATAAGAGACCCAATAAGGGGAAGGGATGATCAACTCATCGCCCGGATCCATGATCACCTGGCAAATATTGTAGATCGAATGCTTAGCGCCGCAGTTTATGGTGATCTGTGAGGTCTGATACTCAAGTCCGTTCTCCCGCTTGAATTTTTCGACCACGGCCTGCTTGAGCTCCTCAGTACCACCGGCGGGCGTATACTTGGTCACACCGTCGTCAATGGCCTTTTTAGCCGCGTTTTTGATATTCTGCGGCGTATCAAAATCAGGCTCGCCGGCCCCAAAACCGACGACATCTACACCTTCAGACTTTAGTTGCTTGGCCTTGGCCGTAACCGCCATGGTTACGGAAGGCTGAACACTGGATACTCTTTTGGAAAGTTTCATCGTCTTTACTCCCGTATGTTTAACCCCCTAGGCAGCAGGATTCTACGCCCCACAAGCCTCCATGTCAACTGAATATTTTAGGATTTATGGAAACAGGAAGATAGATGGTAACCCCGTTGCAGAACCAAGGAAGCGCTAAAACCCTTCGATTCGCTTTGCTCCCTCAGGGCAGGCGGCTCTTCACCACCAGGGCACCAAGAGACGTGCTCAAAAAGGGGGTTCTGTGAGCCTTGGTGCCTTAATTTTCCTTTGTGTCTATCGTTTGCTGTCGGGCATCCCTTTAAAGGCCAACAAGTGCTCCCCTCAAAACGAAGAGTAGGGGCGTATTGCAATACGCCCCTACATGCCGCCTGCCCTGAGCCTGTCGAAGGGTTAACCCAATAGGGTTTTTCTTGGTGACTTGGCTTGTCGCGCCGTAGCCATTGACGAAGGCGGATGCCTTGGTGGTAAAAGACTTTCGCTTTTTCGAAAGGGGATCATGATGTCTATGCCGTTCCCTATATTTTAGGATTTAGGGCTCGCAGTTCGTATCTCGTATCTCGCTCTGCTGAATTCGGAAGCAAAACCAGCCCTTCGACTGTGCTCAGAGTTGAGAACCAAATACCAGATACTAAATACTAGATACCGCCTTATGGTTATAGGGGTCATGTTCAACGAATAAAACCAGCCGCGCCCTGTACCTAAGCGCAGAGCGCGAATGGTACGGGGTTGTCCCTCAACTGTTTCTATCCTACCACGAGCACCTGACAAAAACGGGGGGTCACGGGGATATTTTTATCAAGTCACACCTGACCCCTATTTCCGGGTCGTTTTTGAAAAGGGACGGGATGACGACCATACGCTGGAAGTGCTCGGCAAACAGTGGGAGAAAAGGGTAGCGGCGTTGCTGGACTTTTTATGAGGGAGCGCGATTATGAGTGAGCAAACTAGGGTTGCCGGTTATATCCGGGTCTCGCAGGAACGGTCGGCCAAAAACGGCTACGGACTCGACGCGCAGGAGCGGGATATCAAAAGGCACGTAGAATACAAGGGCTGGGAACTGACGAAGGTCTACCGGGAGGAGGGGGTATCCGGCTATTGCAAGGACCGCCCCGCTTTGCAAGCGCTTATGAAAGATGCCAGAGAAGGTGGGTTTGAGGTGGTGATCTTCCCCTCTATCGACCGGGTAGGACGCTCGGTCAAGGACGTGATAGAGATAGATGGCTATCTGCGGGACCATAACGTGGACACCGTGTTCCTGCGTGAGGGCGTAGACACCTCAACGCCGACTGGTGCGCTTTACCGGAATATTATGTCCTCTGTGGCCGAGTTTGAGGGGCGGCTGATATACGAGCGGTTATCCAAGGGCAAGCGCGAGAAGGCTGCCGCCGGCGGTTACATCGGCGGCTGGCTTCCCTATGGGTACGCAAAGAAGGATGACGCCATAGTCGTGGTTAAGAAAGAAGCGACGGTCGTGGAGCAGATCTTCCGTTGGCGCGCGGAGGGCAAGCCCCTGGAGTCGATAGCCGAGCATCTGGCCGAGAGCGGGGTGCCAACCCAACGCGGCGGCAAATGGCAGGCTTCGAATGTACGGCGGATACTCACCAACCACTTCTACACCGGCCGGGTCGAATTCGAGGGGACATTCATCAGGGCCCAGCATGATGCGATCGTGTCGGATGTGTTGTTTCAGGAGTGTAATCCAACGAAAGAGTGTGATAAAATAACCCGATAGGAAAGAGGTTATTATGAGTAAAAGCCCTGGCAATCGCAAAGAGCTCACCAAGTTGCTTAAACAAGGAGAAGGGTTGACGCTGGAGTTCAAACGCTCCACCGGCGAGATGAGAGAGGCCATGCGGACGCTCTGCGCTTTCTTGAATGGCTCTGGCGGTGCGGTGCTTTTCGGCGTACGGCCTGATGGAGAGGCAAAAGGACAGGAAGTTTCCGACGGGACGTTGCGCGACATCGCGCAGGCCAGTGAGCGTTTTGAACCGCCCGCCCACCTTTCCATCAATCGTATCAAGGTAAAGGCTGGCCAGGTGGTCGCCGTTTCGGTCGAGGGCGGCCTAGACACGCGACCCTTCACTTATGAGGGCCGCGCTTACGAGCGCGTGGGAAGCACGACGCGAAAAATGCCACAGGCCAAGTATGAGCGCCTGCTCGTTGAGCGTGGCCACGCCAAACGCCGCTGGGAGAACCTTCCCGCTGAAGGGTTGGCTCTGAAGGATTTGGATCGCAAGGAAATCCTACGGACGCGCGAGCTGGCCATTCAACAGAACCGGATTTCGCCGGATACGAGCCGTGATATCGGCGAAATCCTTGACCGGTTAGGGTTGCGGATTGACGGTGCTCTCACGCAAGCCGCACTGATGCTTTACGGGAAGCGATTCCTCCCTGATTATCCCCAGTGCCTTCTGAAAATGGGACGATTTCGGGGCACGGAGATCACCGGTGAGATCGTGGATAACCGGCAGGAGCACATGAACGCCTTCACCATGGTGCGCGAGGGGATGGAGTTCCTGAAACGCACGATGCCGTTGGGCGCTCGATTTCCGACAGGAGAGATATTCCGGGAGGATCGTTTCCCGGTTCCCGTGGATGCACTCCGGGAAATTCTTCTCAATGCTGTGATGCACCGCGACTATTCTCACCACTCTAACTATGTCGCTATTGTCGTTTTTGATGATCGGATCGAAATACGGAGTTGCGGAAGGCTTCCCACCGGTATTACTGTGAAACAGCTTGCTGGACGGCATGAATCAAAGCCGGTGAATCCACTGATCGCCGGAGCCTTCCACCGCACCGGCGCGGTCGAAGTTTGGGGCCGCGGCACGAACAGGGTCATCGCCATGTGTAAAAAGCATGGAGCGGCCGTGCCATCCTTTGAGGAGCGACAAGGGTTCTTGATCGTTACCTTCAAGGCGCAGATGGTCGCCGGTGGCACGGTGGAGGCGGGGCCGAAGGTAGAGTCAAAGGTAGAGTCGAAGGTAGAGTCAAAGGTAGAGTCAGTTGGCGGTCTCGAAGATCGAATCGCTGCTGTTGTGGGGCTGTCCCCATTATCTAAGTCCAAAATCGCCATTGCGGTTGGCAAACAGAAGATTGACGGCCAGTTGCATTCCGCTGTCCGCCAGATGTTCCTGAAGGGGTTGATTGAATATACGCTGCCCGACAAGCCCAACAGTCGGTTGCAGAAATACCAGCTAACTAAAAAAGGCCGCCGCATTTTGAGCAAACGGAAGAGGAAAAGCGGGTGATGTCTTCGGCAATTTATCGGCGAAGCAGTTAGCCCCTCTTTATCACATTGAAATCCCGCACCGGGCGAGTGGAGTTTGAGGGGACGTTCATCAAATCCCAACACGCTGCGATCGTGTCGGATGTGTTGTTTGACCAGTGCAATGAGACATCTTCCTAGTATATCCGCGAAACACAACTTATGTTGTCAAATTGGAAATCACATAGTCGGATTTCCTATGACACTGTGGGAAAGAGAAAAAACCGAGGGGGCTCAGGCTATGATTCTACGTACTTCAATTAAAATGAAAGACAAAGCGATTTGAGGGGAATGCGCAAACAGGTAATTTCAAGTCGACTATATCAATTTTGTTTATCAATATATTCCGAAAAACTAATTCGGTTAACATTAAGATTACAACGTTCCCGAAGTCTATTCTTTATATTTTCGGATATTCGCTCTGGATAGGGATCAACCAACGTTATTGCCAAAGCATGATTTCGCTTAGCCGATGCTTCATCTAATAAAAGCCAAGCACGATCATCTGTAGCAGGAAAACTATAGCCAATAATTATCAACTCATCGCATTTTGCTATAGCTTCTGATGCTTGAACCCATAGGCTATCCAAGGTATTCCCGAGTATTCCGTAGTCCTTATGTTTCAGCGGCGCAACTATCAACGGCATTGATGAATATGGGTTCCCACCTATGGTTATTTGACCGTGATCTGGTAAGTCAATAGCGTTCACAATCGAAACTCGCAACTTCCCATTTTTTCTTTGTTTAGTAGAAACAGGAATGTCTGGTGGATAGTAATAGTAGGAAAACGGTGCATATCCTGCCTTGCTCCGATTCCTATAAGTTTTATAAATACTGTCTGCTTTAACAAAGCAAAACATAGGTCGTTTGTCTGGCTCAACTCCGAGGTTAACAAAATTCCTAACTCCAGTACTAATATTGAAAGTGAAATATGGCATCATCCAATTTGTTGAACCATGCAATTTCAGTAGTTTATTAGTAGAGGCTACAGAAGTTTTTTCGTTTTTCCAACCACTATCATAAAAACCATGAAATTGAAGTCCATACCCATCATATGGGGTCCAATCACCCCGTTCCCATAAAACTCTATCTAACAAACAATCCCAATTAAAGGTTATCAATACATCCTCTTTATTTAACTTGTTAGCCAACGAGGTATAGTTAGAGCATGGTGGACCGTTTTGAATTTCGTTTAAAATAGACGTAAAAAGGAAAATCATTTGGTCATAGGCTCTCGAAAATTGAATTCTTTTTTTGCAAGGAAGTTTTAAAGCTTCCTCTTTTTTGCTAAGTTGCTCATCAATCTCGGTCATGAAAAACTCGATGTTTTCGTTCCACCTTCCGAATTCTATGGGATTGATTTTTCTTGTATCGCGAACATAATTAATAATATCTCCGACTAAAACGTATCTGTCCTGAGAAATCAATAGCCGGTTATAAGCTTCAAAGAAACCTTTTGCAAGTGGTGGTTTAACCCCAGTTGACGATAACGAATATGAATGCGATGCACCTGCTCCAAAAAGAAATACTCGCATGTTTTATGATGATCCTTAATTGCACGAATACTGCAAAAAAACGAAAAAGCGTTAGCGCTTCTTGCTTAATCTTCTGGAATGACTAAAGCTGATGCGTGAACGCGAAGTTCTCCACAGTGCCCGAAATCGTCGACACTCGTCGTCACAACGCGTTCGACTAGCAAAGCTTCATTTTTAGACAAGTGATGTAATCTTTCCACATCATTCAAATCACGCAGATCAAGAAACACCACGCGCTTTTTCTTGCTATGCCAGCTCGGTAAATGGTAACGCGACTTCAGGATAGACGGGGCCAGGTCTTGACA
>JAUXIB010000094.1 GCA_030621225.1 candidate division FCPU426 bacterium | reverse complement strand
GTGGTGGACATGTTGTATTCGCCCCACGCGGCGGCCAGGTATAACGCGGAGCATAACCTTCGCCCGGCGTTTGGGTGGCAGTCCGAGCATATGCGGTTGGGAATTGCTGCTGGATTTTAATATTCAGGATGAAGAGTTCTGAATTCTGAAAACGGTGGTCGGGGGACAGGGGGCGGTGGACGGTGAATGACTGACCACCGACCACTAACCACTGGCCCCGCTTTGCTTTATGGAACAAATAGTAAAATGGTTGGTTGATACGATTTCCGTTTTTGGCTATCCGGGTATATTTGCTTTAATGGCCCTGGAGAGTTCCTGTTTTCCTTTTCCCAGCGAGGTGATAATGATTCCCGCCGGATATCTGGCGTACCAAGGGGAGATGAGCCTGGCCCCGGCGTTCCTCTGTGGGTTGGGTGGTAGTGTTGCCGGGGCGATCTTTAATTATTATCTCGCGCTGTGGTTGGGAAGGCCGGTCCTACTGCGCTATGGCAAGTATTTCTTCGTGCCCAAAAAAAAATTGCTAAAGGGTGAGGAGTTCTTTAGGCAGCACGGCGAGGTGGGCACTTTCACCTGCCGGTTGATCCCCGGCATCCGGCAATTGATCTCGCTGCCTGCCGGGCTGGCGCGCATGAATTTTTTGCGCTTTAATATTTTTACCGGGTTGGGCGCGGGCATTTGGATGGCTGTATTGTTGTGGATCGGCTATGTTTGCGGTCAACAGCAGGAACTGATCAAGCGGTATTCTCACCTGGCTACGTATATTGCGCTTGGAGGGGTGATCGTGATCATCGTTGTGTATGTTTGGTGGAATGGGAGAAGGCGGGTTTGATTCGTAGCTGGTAGCTCGTATCTGGTAGCTCGGGGCTTCCCCCCTTACACCTAGTGTGGACTATATATAGACAGTTCATAGTTCAGAGTATATGGGATATGCCTCTGGGGGGGCCAAGCAACCACATCTTACGTGCTTCGAACTACGAACTACGAGCTACGAACTACTGTCTCCAGCGCCTTGCGAAAGGGCTCTGCCAGCAGTTCTCGTCGCCAGCCGTTGAGGCCAACCAGTTCTTGCCGCAGGCTTCTTTCTTTGGCCCAGCTTTCCAGTAGATTGCCCGGGCAGAGAAAGCCGATCTCAAGATCCAGTTCTTGTGCCCGCTGATTGCGCGCCTGGCGCAGGGCGTCAAGGACTTTGGGCTTGTCCGCGGCGATAGGCCGGCGCGGCTGGCGCTCTTTTACCGGGGGGGGCGCCGTTTCGGCGCAGCGCAGGGCTTTTTGTAACTCGGTTTTGTGATGGCGTAAAAAATGAGAAGTGCCTCTTAGTTTGGAAAGGTCATTTTCTGTGGAGGCGGCCATAGTGAGCAAGGCATCGTTGCCCAACACTCGGAAGGAGGCTTTGTCCAGTTTGTCGGCCAACCGCTCGCGTAACAGGTATATTTCCCTGGCGCGAGATTTACCAAGGTCGTTGAGTCTGTTAAATCTTTTTATTCGCCAAAACCCTTGCGGGTCGCCGGCGGCCTTGAGCGCGGGTAAAAGTGAGAGCGCGCTCATCTCTTCCTCCGCCCAGGTTAGTCGTTTTGCCGCGATCAACTTGCCGCGTAGGATCTCGGTCAGTTTAAAGAGATATCTGACGTCGGTTAGCGCGTATTGGATCATTGAAGCAGGAAGCGGGCGAATGCTCCAGTCTTCCTTTTGACTTGTCTTGGACATCTTCACATTGAAAAATTCTTCGGCCAGCGCCGCCAAACCGAACGGCCCCTGGCCGATCGCGCGACGTGCCAGCAAGGTGTCGAAGATATTGTTAAATTCAAAATCATGCGCGGCTCGCAGCACCCGCACGTCGTATTCCGCTCCGTGCAGGATTTTGGTGATGTCTTTTGCGGCGAAGATGGGGGCCAGGGGGGAGAGGTCCCGGCATTTCAAAGGATCAATGAGGAAAAGACGGTCGTCAGGGAGCGCCGCTTGGATCAGGCAAATCTTACTATGATAGTGGTAGTATGAATCTGCTTCTGTGTCAAGCGCGACTTGGCGGGCCTTGAGTATTTGTTTGACGAATTCCTCGAGGGAGGAAGGGGTGTCAACTAATTCGTAGCTCAGTTCGCTTTTATCAGTCAATTTCTTTTATTCTTTCCATGGCCTGCTTTACGTCCTCGCGGGAGCCAAAGGCGCTGAGACGGAAATAACCCTCCCCGCTGGGGCCAAAGCCCGAGCCTGGTGTCACCACGACCTGGGCCTGTTTGAGCAGCAGATCAAAGAAGTCCCAGGAGGTTATTCCCTTTGGAGTCCTGGCCCAAACATAAGGGGCATTGTCTCCGCCGTAAACGGTCAGTCCTTTGTTAGCTAATCCATCGCGCATCAGGCGGGCGTTGCCCATATAATAGTCTATTATTTTTTGAGTTTCCGCTTGTCCCTGCTCACTTAGCGCGGCCAGCCCACCGGCCTGAGCGATATTGGAGGCGCCATTGAATTTTGTCGCTTGACGTCGGTTCCAGAGACGGTTGAGAAGCCCTGCTTCTTTTTCTTCGCTAACCAGGTCTTTAGGTACCGTCGTCCAGCCCAGGCGTACTCCGGTAAACCCCGCTTCCTTGGAAAAGCTGCCTATTTCTATCGCGCACTCTTTTGCTCCCTCTATTTCATAGATAGAATGCGGCAGTATTGAATCGGAGATAAAGCGTTCGTAAGCGGCATCGAAGATTATTATGGATTTTTCCCTGCGGGCATAATCCACAAACGCTTTTAGCTGTTCCTTGCCGGCGACCGCGCCGGTTGGGTTGTTGGGGCTGCAAAGGTAGATGATGTCTACTTTATCGGCCGGTATCTCGGGAAAAAAAGAATTGTCCTCTGTGCAGGACATATAGGTGATCCCCTCGTACTGGCTGTTTTCGTTTGCCGGTCCGGTGCGGCCATTCATTACGCTGCTGTCTACATAGACGGGGTAGGCGGGGTCTTGAACGGCTACCCTTGACTCGGGCAAAAAAATCTCCTGGATATTCGCGGAATCAGGCTTAGCCCCGTCACTAATAAATATTTCGTCGGCGTTAATCTCCCCCCGGTATTTTAATTCGG
Source organism: candidate division FCPU426 bacterium (assembly GCA_030621225.1). GTDB lineage: Bacteria > Oederibacteriota > JAUXIB01 > JAUXIB01 > JAUXIB01 > JAUXIB01. Next base: position 5,948 of record JAUXIB010000094.1, on the reverse strand, counting down.
CGAGACGTTGACGCAAGGGCAGGTCGCCTTGTTCGCCGTCCGGGCAATAGCCGGTATAGGTTTTTTTATCCCCCAGAAGTTGTGCTCCCTGGAGAAGTCCGTTTAGAACTACCGGCGGTAGTGCTTCGGTGGTGTCGCCGATGCCGAGTTTGATGATCTTGGCCTGAGGATTGTTTTCCTGATAAGCTTTGGCGCGGCGAGCGATCTCTGGAAACAGGTAACCGGTGGCCAGTTTGCTGTAGTTAGGGTTTACTTTTACCATAATCCGATGACTATAACATAAAGGCGGCGAGGGTACAATGAAATCCTACCTTGGCTCGACCTCTAATACATACTGTCACGTGTCGAAGGTCAAAGGTTGAAGGTTTAGAAGGTGTAGACAGTGGTCGGTGGACAGTGGTCAGTGAACAGCCTGCCCTGAGCGAGTGAAACAAGTCGAAGGGTATATGGCTATTAACTCTTGTCCCCGGCCCTGTGATCATTGTAATCCGTCTAGCTTGCTTTTAAAATTTGTTGTAAACTGCTATAATCAATAAAAATAGGATGGTGATAATGGGTAAAACTAAGCTGCTAGAGATAGTTGACTTCAGCCGTGACGGGCTTATCCCCGTGGTCGTACTTGATCAGGCTGATGGGGAAGTGTTGATGTTGGCCAGTATGGATAAAACCGCGTTAAAAAAAACGCTGGCGACCGGCAAAATGCACTATTTTAGCGTTAGCAAGGGCCAGCAATGGCTCAAGGGGGAGCAATCAGGGAATTTTCAACTCGTGCGTGAAATACGCGTGGACTGTGACCCGGTAAATCGCTTGCTCTTTTGTGTGGAGCAGCAGGGCGGCGCTGCGTGTCACACCGGATATCGCACGTGTTTCTATCGCCGGATAAATGAAGACGGTGAGTTGGAAACGATCGGTGAGAGGGTGTTTGACCCCAAACAGGTATATAAAGAGGATTAGCCGAACCGGAGAAACGGCGACGGGGAGAACCGGTGATTAATATGGATGAATACTATCCGACATTAAAAGAATTCAGACGCTTGGCGAAACTGGGCAACTTGATCCCTGTTTATTGTGTATTGCCGGCTGATCTGGAGACACCGCTTTCCGCTTATTTGAAGTCGGCGGATGACGAGTATAGTTATCTGCTGGAAAGCGTTGAAGGTGGGGAACAGGTGGCCCGGTATTCTTTCCTTGGCGGCAAACCGGAATTAGTGGTGAGTTTTAGCGCTGACAAGGTAACGCGGCGTGAGCAGGGTCGCACCAGGATAGATAAATTTACCGGGGACCCGCTGGATTATTTGAAGGGAATCATGGCGAAATATAGTCCCGTGCGGGTGGCAGGTCTGCCGCCGTTTCACGGGGGACTGGTAGGTTACCTGGGCTACGAGATGGCGGGCAACTGGGAGAAAATCTCTCAAAGCAATCCCGATCAGCTCGGTTTTCCGGCAGGCCTTTTTATGCTTACCGACTCTATGGTTATTTTTGATCACGTTAAGCACCAGCTGATGGTAGTGGCTAACGCCTATATCAGTAAAGGGGTGGATAAAGCTTATGCTGACGCGGTGCGCAAGATCAAACGGTTGTCGGCACGCTTGCAGCGGCCGCTCAGCTACAGTAGAACCGGAGTGGCGCGGGGAAGTTCGGGAAAAGTGCGTTATCATATGAAGCGCCGGGATTATGAACAAATGGTACGCCAGGCCAAGCGTTATATACGCGCCGGAGATATTATCCAGGTAGTGCTTTCGCAGCGCTTGGAGATGACGCCGGCGCCGCCGCCGCTCGAGGTATACCGTATGCTGAGACGGGTGAATCCATCGCCTTATATGTTCTTCCTGCGTTTGGGAGGACGTTGCCTGGTGGGGGCCTCGCCCGAGTTACTGGTTAGCTTGCACGGTGACCGCCTGGTGATCAAGCCGATTGCCGGTACCAGGCCGCGCGGTGTGAATGAAGCGGCGGACCTGCGCCTGGAACGAGAGCTGCTACGTGACCCAAAGGAAAAGGCGGAACATGTGATGTTGGTAGATCTTGGTCGCAATGATTTGGGCCGGGTTGCCAGGACGGGTTCGGTTCGTGTGGAGAATTTCATGCATATCGAACGCTTTTCCCACGTAATGCATATCGTCAGTGATGTGGTCGGGCGATTACGTCGTGGTTGCGACGGCTTTGACGCCTTGCGTTCCGCATTTCCTCATGGTACGGTCTCCGGGGCGCCCAAGATCAGAGCGATGGAGATCATCGACGAATTGGAGAGCCTGGGGCGGGGTCCTTATGGCGGGGCGGTGGGTAATTTCAGTTTTAGCGGGGACATGGACTGGTGCTTGACTATCCGCACGATCATGATGAAGGGCCGACGGGCCTATCTTCAGGCGGGAGCGGGTATTGTAGCCGATTCAGTACCGAGTCGGGAGTATCAGGAGACTTTGAACAAGGCTCAGGCGTTTATCAAGGCGCTGCAGTTGGCGGGGCGCTGAATTATGAATTCTGAGTTATGAATGCTGATAAGGCAGGATACAGGGGGCTTAGAAAGGAATTCAAAATTAAAAAGTAAAAAGGAAAAAAGGGGCTCAAGATATGGGGGAAGTACGTTGAACGTTAAGCGACGTGTGACGTTGGACGTTTAGACGTTTGACGAAAATAACGTTGTACGGTATGTGGATAGAGAGAGAACGTCGTGTCATCGTGGTGAGATAGGAAAGAGCAGATTATGATTATAGTAGTCGATAATTACGATTCGTTTACCTACAACTTGGTTCAATATCTGGAAGAGTTAGGATCGTCCGTGCGTGTCTGGCGTAATGACCGTTCTGAGTTGCTGGACCTGGACCCGGACAAGGTGAAGGCGATCGTTGTCTCCCCGGGACCGGGCAAGCCGCAGGACGCCGGCTATTCTGTAGAAGTTGTCAAGCGATACCATCGCCGCTTACCCATCCTCGGTGTTTGCCTTGGGCATCAAGCCATCGCCTATGCTTTCGGCGCGCGGATCGTCCGCGCAGAGAGAATTATGCACGGTAAGGTCTCAGCGATCAAACATGACGGCCGCGGTGTTTACCGTGGTGTGTCAGGACAATTTGATGCTACCCGTTACCATTCACTACTGGTAGAGAAGAAGAGCTTGCCAGTGGAGTTGCGAGTGGTCGCTCGCACTGCCCGGGGAGAGGTGATGGGCATCCGCCATCGCCGTTATCCCTTGGAGGGAGTGCAGTTTCATCCGGAATCAATTCTTACTTCTGTTGGCATGACTTTGTTGAAGAACTTCCTGTATCAGAATTAGTGAAATGGCGAGAAAAATAATCGGACAAAACACGGGAGCACTGGTTCTCTTTGCGGAAAACGCGGGGGTTGCGCTTGCTGCTGCTCTGATCATCTCCAGTGCTGTGCTCGTTGTGCAGATGCTTGTTTTTTTGCGGGCCGACAGGGAGGTGAAGATATGCGTTGATGGCGAGCGGCGGAGCATATCCAGTTGCAGTGAACGGGTGAGTGTATTGTTGAAACAGTGCGGTGTTCGGTTAGGACCTTTAGATATGGTTACTCCGGCGGTAGGTAGTGCCTTGTGTGATCGTGACTCTATTAAGATAGTACGCGTGCGGGAAAATATGGTGGAGCTGGAAGAGGTGACTCGGCCTTATATCGCGGTTGACCGCAGCGAGATGTTGCATAAGAGCGAGGTGATCGTGGTGCGTCGGGGACGAGATGGTTTAAAACGGAAACGATACATGGAGCGATACCATGATGGTGAGCTGGTAGGTAAGTCCTTGGTGGAAAAACAGGCGGTGACGAGAACTGTTCCTGGTTATCGAATAATCGGTACCAGCGAGAAAAAACGTCGGCGGATGATGCCTCGTGCGAGGATGAAAGTGGCCCGGGGCCAGGGGGCGCCGATGATGGCTACTGCCTATACCCCCGGCGCTGAGTCCTGTGGTCGTTATGCTGACGGTTACACTTCGCAGGGACTGCAAGCCGGTTACGGGGTGGTTGCCGTGGACCCCAGGGTGATAAAACTTGGTTCCAGTCTCTACGTTACGGGGTACGGTTATGCCGTTGCCGCCGATGTGGGGGGGGCTATTAAACGCAATCGTATTGACCTTTGTTTCGATGATGTAGACGAAGCCATGGACTACGGGCGCAAGAAAGTAAAGGTTTACGTACTACAGTGAGAACCTCCAGCTTGATACTTGTTTTTGCCGTTTCGTTTTGCGGCGCTGCCATTTTTGTGAGCCAGGACGGCGATGAGCAGCGCGGGACTTATGAGTTTTACGATGAGACGGAATACAGTTTTACGATGACCGTGACCGCTACCGCTAGTCCCACCTCGACCGTTACCAGCACGCCAACGCCAATTATAAACCGCTCCAGCTTGGTGCTTGCTTCCACTGCCTATACCAATAACGAGGGGAAACGGACGGGGGTTAATGGGGATGTTTACTTTCATTTAATTATCGGACAATTAGTAGGGAGGAGCCCGGAATCCGCGGGCAAGACCGAGGGACTGGTGCGGATAATGAGCTTTGGTATTGGTGGCGATCTAAAGTATTCGTTTTTTGACCAGGGGGTGTTTTATCCGGCGTTAGCTGTCGGCAGCACCCTGGGATTTTTTGTGGATATTGGGGAAGGGGGGGGCGGTAGCGAGATAAACGTGAGTGACGAAAAAACCTTTTTTGTCCGGGATTTCTACACCTGCGTGAGCAGAAGTCTGGGCCCGGTTAATTTGCACGCGGGCTACAGAAGAGGGGGGTTCCCACGGTTGATCACCCTTTACTCCAGTTCCTTGCGGGAGACAACGTTGATAGATGGAGAAGAACTGGAGGCGGGACTTCCTAAGAACACCTATTATGCCGGTTTTGACTTGCCGCTGGGGTCTGTGCGGCGTTTTCGGGTGGAGGGATTTGTGGTACCGGGGATGTACCGCGAGCCGGTGCTGATCAATACCTGTATAGACGGTTTTGTGAATTTCAATTTGGCCTACTTATATTATTATGAGGAGGATTTAGAACAAAAGAAATGTTATTCTTTGCTGGGGTATTTTAACCAGCGTTTTACCATATATGGGAGATAACGATGTTTAGCGGACTGTCCCAGATAGAAGGAGACCTGAAGAAGGTAGAAGCTTTTTTGCGGCATGGCTTCCGGCGCGGTAGCAAACTGGTGGCCCGGGCGGCCGACCACGTATTAGATGCCGGTGGGAAGCGCTTGCGCCCCGCGCTGCTTATTTTGTCGGCCAGGGCCGCCGGCAAGAGGGGAAACTTACACCTCATTCCGCTTGCTGCTTCCATGGAGTTGATCCATACCGCCACCCTGGTGCACGACGATGTAATCGATGCCGCGGACTTGCGGCGGGGACGCTCGTCCGTTAACAGTATCTGGTCGGATGGGGTTTCCGTGATCCTCGGGGATTATATCTTTTCTCAGGCTATTCTGAACCTATCCTCAAACGGTTTGGAGATGAGTCATATTCGCAAGATCTCCGGTACGGTGCGCGATCTTTGCGAGGGAGAAATGCTGCAGATAGAGAACGTGGATAATTTCCTGCTTTCGGAGAAAGACTATTTTAGGATCATCCAGCGCAAGACAGCCTGTCTGATGGAGACCTGTTGTTATCTTGGCGCGCTGCGGAGCGGTCGGGCCGGTTCCGCGCTGGCCACTCGGTTGGCGGTATACGGATTGAATTTCGGCTTGGCGTTTCAGGTGGTAGATGATTTGGCCGACTTGTTTCTTGATAGTATCCAGACAAGGAAGTCTTCGGCCAGTGATATCGGCGGCGGCAAGGTGACCTTGCCGGTCATCTACGCGCTGAAGAAAGGTTCACGGCGTGAACGGTTGGAATTGATCGAGTTATTACGCGGTAAGCGGCGTTATCTCAAGCGTTTACGTAACGTAGTGCGCGAACGCGGTGGCCTGGATTATTCCCTGATTAAAATAAGAAAATTGACGGCTGCCGCGCTTGCGCCACTGGA
>JAUXIB010000230.1 GCA_030621225.1 candidate division FCPU426 bacterium | reverse complement strand
CAAGCCCTGCCCCTACGTTGACATGAATTGCCTGTATTTACAATAGACCCCTACGCTTGAGATATTTACGTCAACAAAATCAAAACCTTAATACATTATACCTCGTGAAAACGTTGTTGGAAGGAAAATCAATGCCGCCCCGATTTATTGTGGTGTTATAATATGCACGGCGCAGTGCCAAGACCGCTCAGGGCAAAGGGCAAAATGACTCGGGAGAAACCTTTTAAGAAAAACTTTGTCCACAGATTGGCGACTTTTTCTTATAATTTCCGGCAGAGAAAAGTCGCGAGGTTGTTTCCAACAACCGTACCACAGATTTGCAAGTTTCTGTTATGTTTAGCAAGGCAGAAACTCGCGAGAACACTTTTGGTGTTCGTACCACAGATGGTTTTTTGATAACGGCACTTACCACGACGACACAACGTTACGAACGACTCTTTTTTAGATACCCCTTCGATTCGTCAAGCTACCTTAAAGCAGGCGATTAGGCAAACTCCCTCCCCTGGAGGGAGGCACTACGTGCACTCCAGTGTTAAATAGAGTAAGGCCGGGAGCAGATTGATTAGGATATTTTAGAGGGAGGGGGAATAATGATATGCCCCCTCACCCTAGCCCTCCCCCTCCAAGGGGGGAGGGAACCGCAATCCCCTTGGTTCCCAAGGCGAGCAGCGCAAGGGGGGAAAAAGATTTTAGTCGCAATGGTATAATGTTGGTGTTTGAAAGAAAAAACGTCGTGTCGTCGTGGTGAAAAGGACGTTAGCCGTTACGGTGCGCGTTGGTGTTTAAAAAAGAACGTCGTGTCGTCGTGGTGAAAAAACGGTGTTCGCCTGTGAACGAGCTCGTTAACATTATTATGCCGAAATTAAAATTCAAAGCCTCTGTCACGGAAATGAAGGTGATGTACCGCTCCCCCTGGGGACAGTTGCGGCAAAAACTGCTCCGCGAACAACTCAGCGAACTGCACCGCCAGCGCTTCCGCAACCGCCGTGGTCTGCGGCTACTGGACATCGGTCCCGGCCTCGGACAGTACTCCTCCCTGCTGCTGCGCCGCGGCTGGCAGGCCACACTTTTAGATCCCTCTGAGGAAATGCTGGCTGCCTGTCTCGCGACACTTCGTGGCATCAGCAACAAACATTATGAACTGCTGCATGACGACGCGCGTCTGCTGCGGCAGTTAGCCCCGGCAACTTATGATCTGGTAATGGCCCACGTGCTCATCGAGTACCTTGATGAACCGATGGAGTTGCTAAAAGACATTAAAGATAGACTCAAGAAAAAAGGTCTGCTATCGCTGGTCTATAACCAGACTTCCGCCGCCGCTCTTTTCCGAATCATTCGCGGCAAACCGCAACAGGCAGAAGCGATCCTGAAAGACGGCAGAATAACTAATGGCAAAATGGGGCCCTGCCGTACGTTTTCCCGTAAAGATATAAACGAAATGCTGGACAAGCAAGGATATACGATCCTGGAGGAAAAAGGCTTGCGAGTATACTGTGATTACCTGCCTAACCGCCTTAAAATGGCTCCCGATAGTTTCCGCAAGCTCCTGCGCCTGGAACGCCGCGCCAGTATCAAAGGTGAATTGCTCCCTCTGGCACGGATGATACACGTGGTGGCTAGGAAGTCTTAAACCAATGCGGTCGCTAGTTGCTTGTCGCTAATCGCTGGCCTGCCCTACGTAGCACGTAACGCAAAGTAGAGTATACCGTAATTCAACATTCATAATTCATAACTCAGCATTCAGAATTTAACCTCCTTCCTCAAGCACAAGCTCCCCTACTTTCAAGTCTTTTATCTTGAACTGCACTTCGCGTCTTCCCTGCCATTCATCGTATTCCGGCCACCCCAAAAGATGTACCGGCCCCTGACTGACCAGACCGACCATCTCACCCAAGCCAAAGCCAATAGCTTTAACCGTTTTTTCTCCCTGCCGCAGCACCAAGCGAAGGTGTTCGCGTCCAACCACCCTGGCCTGCCCCTTGGCTACCGATAGACCACTGAGCAAAAAAAGAGGACGCGGATTACCCGCCCCAAATGGCTCCAGCAATGACAACTCATCCATAAAAGCGGGCGTGATCTGGTTCAGCTCCAGCTTCGCTTCCGCGCGCAGTAGAGGACACCGCATTCCCGGTGTCAACTGAGACGCCACCCGCTGATTGATCTTCTCGTCCAAAGCCCCTAGCTGAGCCAGATCTATCTCAAAACCGGCCGCTGCCTTATGTCCGCCGTAGGCGCGCAGCAATTCAGCGCACTCAGCCAATGCGCCGTGGATGTCAACCCCCGCGATACTACGCGCCGACCCCCGGCCAACAGCGCCCTCTTCTTTTATCACCAGCACCGGACGACAATACTTCTGCGCCAAGCGCGAGGCCACCAGCCCGATTATCCCCAAGTGCCATTTCCCATCCGACAGGATCAATACCGCCTTATCCTTCGTTGCCGGATCTCTTTCCACCCGTTCCACCGCTTCCGCTACCGCTTGCCTTTCTTCCTGTTGGCGCCGCCGGTTGGTCTCATTAAGCCCTCTGGCCAGCGTCACACAATCTTCTTTCTGTTCCGTCAAAAGGAGATCCAAGGCATCACGCGCGTCACCAATGCGCCCGGCCGCGTTCAAGCGCGGGCCAAGCACGAAAGCAAGGTCCCCCGCCGTTGTTTTTTTACCCGTCAGACCCGCCACCCGCTTCAAGCTGGCCAGGCCCGGGTTACTCCCCGCTTCTATCAGCTTCAGCCCACTCTTTACCAGCGCCCTGTTTTCCCCCAGCAGCGGCATTACATCGGTCACCGTCCCTAAGGCCACCAGATCCAAAAATTTTTCCGGCTCGCCGCGTCCCAGGCTGTCGGCCAGCGCTCGCGCCAATTGGAAAGCCACCCCTACCCCCGCCAGTGTCTTATAAGGATAAGCACAATCCGACCGGCTCGGATCAACCACCGCCAAGGCCGGCGGCAACTTCTCGCCGGGCAAATGATGGTCGGTGACTATCACGTCTATTCCCTTGGTTTGCGCATAGGCGATCTCTGCCACCGCGGTCACACCGCAATCAACAGAGAGTAGTAATTTGCCGCCGGCTTTCAAGGCAAAGTCTATCCCTTTCTCCCGCAGTCCGTAACCGTCCTCCTGCCGCCCCGGTAAAAAAGCCTCCACCTCCGCGCCCAATTCCCCTAAAAAACGCTGGCATAAAGCGGTGGCCGTGATCCCATCGGCATCGTAATCACCGTGGATAATTATTTTTTCTTTTTTCTCTATCGCTATCACCAGCCTGTCGACAGCCTTCCTCATATCCGCAAACTTGAACGGATCATCCAGATCTGCCAGGCTGGGGTTTATAAAAGCCTCCACGGATTCCTTTGAATCCAACTCCCGGTTAAACAGCAAACACGCCATCAGCGGACTCACCGACAGATCGGCCGCCAAGGCTTTCACCTTGTCCTCCGGGACATTCTGTAATGCCCAGCGCGTCTCAACCATTTTTTCAGGCCTTCCTTTTTTTTGCCACAGAGAACACAGATTTCACAGATTTTTTCTTGGTAACTGAAAAACTACTTTTTAAAAAACCACCCATAAAATAAAAATCCCCAAGCTGAAACTTGAGGTAATGCACCCGCGGAAT
>JAUXIB010000096.1 GCA_030621225.1 candidate division FCPU426 bacterium | reverse complement strand
CAAAGAGCAACCCACCATACCCTTGACGGCTAAGACCAATCTTGAAGTTAGGAAACAGTACGGAAAACGAATCCTCGCTATACCAACTGTATTCATATTCCCAACCACTGTAAGAACCGGAATCTTTTATCCCTCCCCGGATAATGCCAACACCGAAGCCGATAAAAGTAGAATGTTCTCCCTCGGAAAGAAAGTACTTAAAGCGGGGCTCAAAAGACTTCCCATAGTAAACATACCCAACTCCCAACCCGATATTCATCTTGTAATTGATGTTATATCCTATATCAATGCCCATGATTATGGGAGTAAGGAAAGCCGAACATATGGTCAGCTTGTGCCTCTCTCGCGCCCGTTCGCCTTGCACCGTCGTTTCCTCCGACATCGGCTCTTCCCCAACCACCGCGGCAGGCGCGGTATCAGCCGCTACGCCTACACCACTCAAACTATCCAAACCCGCCAAAGCAGCACTTATCTCCGCGTTGCCCGGACTCAAGCTCAGGGCATGCGCGTAATACTTTCTGGCGTTTTCTTTGTCGCTCTTGCCCTCATAACAACGGCCGATCCCCAGCCATCCCTTCCAGTACCCCCGGTCGACCTTCACGGCATACGAGTAGTATTTTAAAGCCCGGTCATAGTCCCCGCTGGCAACCAACCCATCAGCGTAATCCCCATAGCTGGCAGCATCACTCTGGCCAAAGCAAACCCCGTGAATAAACACGAGAACAATAATCTGTACCCATACCCCTCGTGACATCATAGTTCAACTCATCTAAACAAGATTTAAGTATTGGTTTCATGATAGCAAAAATAAACCATGCGGTCAACATTACGAAATACTACATCCTAAACCGAGCCAGTTGAAGACCGTTTCTCAGATATATACCTTAAAAATCCGATCTTCCTCTTCCTCTAAGGTGCCAATTTGGCACCTTAGAGTTCTAACTTCTTCTTTGGATAGCCGGAACATAAAATGCCCGGGGAAACGGTCTGTTAAATTTCTCCTCGCGTTTTATTAACCAAGCCAAAACGCTCTTCAACCGGGAACCCCTTTGTCATTTTATAAGTCACCAGCACCACCTCATGCGAATGCTTCCACACTCTTAAATCCACAAAACTTTTCATTTCACCCCTCCGGTTTCCAGTTTCCGGTATCCGGTATCCCGTTTGTTATAGCCTCTAAACATCACGTGGTAGAACAATCCAGAAAAGTTGATTCGTGGTCCTCGTGGCATGATGGCCTCCCCTGCTTAAAATGAATAAAAACAGTTGTTCCTCAACTGTTTTTATCCTACCACGAGCACCTGACAAAAATGGGGGGTCACGGGGATATTTTTATCAAGTCACACCTGACCCCTATTCCGCGCTTGGATCGCGCGCTGGGTTGTTAATATCTCCCGCCGTAGGGTTTCTTCATCCGGAAGATTCGTTAAATAATGAGATGCGAAAACCTTGGCCTTGATGCCGCCCATAGCGTAATGAACCACGGCGTTGTTTTTCGCACTACAAAGTATCAACCCGACCGGTTCTTTTTCGCCCGGCTCCATCATATGTTCTCGGGCATAGTTCAGATAAAGATTCATCTGTCCCGCGTTGGCATGAGTGAACTTGCCGACCTTAAGGTCGATTACGACCAGGCATTTCAACTTGCGATGGTAAAGCAGCAGATCAATGCGATACCACTCGTCGCCAATACGGATGCGCTTCTGCCGCGCCACAAAGGTAAACCCCGCGCCCAACTCCAAGAGGAACCACTCCAAGTGGCGAATGATCGCCTCTTCAAGCTCGCTTTCGCTATACTCATCCTTAAGGTTCAGGAATTCCAAAAGATACGGGTCGCGCACCTCTTCTTCCAGGGACACCGCGTCTTCCGGCTTGGGGCGCTGGCCGCGCGCCAGCATCATCTCTTGTTTCTTGGAATGTGCCGTGCGCTCAAAAAACTGTGTGCTGATCTGACGGTCGAGCTGCCGAACCGACCAACCGCCGCGAATCGCCTCTGATTCGTAAAAGGCGCGTACGCGCGGGTTTTTCACTGACATCAATCGGACATATTGGGACCACGAGAGAAAAAAGACGCTGGCCAACGCAAGCGCCGTCTGTGCCGGTGGCTGGGCGGGAACGATGGCTTGCGCAGATTCAGCAGACACTGTCTGCCGTTTTATGGTCTTCACAGGACGGTCCCCGGCCAGTCGAACCCTTGCCTCCAATTTGCTCGACGGTGTCGAGCAAATCTCCCACCCCAGATAAAAGGCCCGCATCCTCTGCAGTCCCGGACGCGAGAACCCCCGACCATGTTTCAATATCAGGTCATCAGCTAGCAATGCCAAGAGCTGTTTACCATACTCAGCCCTCGCTTTGCCTCCTTGCTCGAATTCCACAATCCGGCGGCCGACTTGCCAATAAGTCGCCGTAAGGATGCTGTTAACTGACCTCGCCGCGCTTCGCCTAGCTTGCTCCAGCAAACCAGAAATATCCGAAATCAACCGTCCATAACCGGCCGTAGCCAAGCCCGTTTTTCTCCGTTTCCCTTTATTCGCCATCTTCTCTCCCTTCGCAGATCATCGCCGCTTGTTTTTCATCCTTTCTCATACTTCTATCCTATCACGCACCCCTGACAAAAACGGGCATCTGCAGGAAGAAATCTTTCTTCCGCTCCCGGAGCGAATATAAGAGAAGCCATCCCTCAAAAACAAAAAGCCGCTCATGATGGGCATGCCCGGCGTAGCGGGAGCTTTCTGCATCTTGAGTAATACAAAGAAAGCGCCCTCGAAGACGGGCGCCTTTTTTATTACCAGTTAACTTGACCAACTAACACCTGTCCCCCATCCCTCTCGTGGCATGATGGCCTCCCCTGCTTAAAATGAATAAAAACAGTTGTTTCTCAACTGTTTTTATCCTACCACGAGCACCTGATAAAAATGGGCACTTCAAGAATATTTTCATCAAGTCAGGTGTGACCCCCAAAATCTTATTCTACTATTCTATTTCTAGAACAGGAAACCCAACGACATAGAGGTAGACCGCCCCTGGGGTAACACAAATTCGCGCGGAGGAACGGGGAACTTATCCTCATCGGTATCATCGTTGAGACGATCCGTGGCAATAATCATCTCATCGTTGTGAAAACGCATCGCCATTACAAGCTCGCACTTCCACCAGGAAAGGGCGATGCCAAGCGTCTCAAAGGAGACAATAGGATGTCCCCCGTAAGAGCCCCTGGTTCCAGGGGCTTCCTGGGTGGAATTGACCGCCACCGTCTCCAACTCCATCTTGCGATCCATCACCCCAGCGCCAGCCATCAGCTTCAGCGTATGCAGTGGCCAACCTATCCTGTCGCTGATGTCATAGTAGAGCCGGCCTTCAAGCACAGCGATCACATCAAACAGCCTTCCTCGGTAACTCACTGTATAATCGTTGCCATCATAGCTGACATTATTGACGACATACTCCGATATCGTCTCATCCGGAGATCCCATGCTTGCGCTTACCCCAAAAGTGAAACGGGATCGCCATCCCGGGCAGTATCGGAAACCGATTACCACGCCATAGGCGCCGGCTACCTGTTCCCCGCTCCGCTCAACACCGTCCACCAGTAACAGCTGCTCGCCGAACGAGAGCCTGGCGAGGCCCAGATCGATGCGCCAGGACCGTTGACGATCACGCCATACCTTCTTCTTCTTGACTATGCCCGAGGCCATGGCGCCAGTAAGGTCAGCAGACGCCTTTGCCAATGCATCTTCGCTATCTACCTCACGCTTATCAGCGAAATCCACTCGTCCAGTCTCGATGTTGACCCGCTGCATTGAAACGTAGAAGACTTTTCCTATTTTCGACAAAGCACCAACAAACATATACTGGCAATTCAGGATCTGTCCAATCTCGACCGCACATTCCGCAGAGGTACAGCCGCTCTGCTGAAAAGCCTGCTCCTTGAGGATGATATTCATATTATCTCGGTCAAGCAGCTCGTAGACATCATATGCCATCAGTTCAACACGGATGAAATCTGACACGGCTGATGCCAACTCCTTGGGTGCATTCTTGGCCTGCAGATCCAAAACAGCTACACGAATCTTCTCAGCTGCGAATAGACCATGAGTCAAAAGCAAGGTCAACGCAAGAACACAGAAACGCTTCATATTACCTCTTTTCGATAGAATGTATTCTCTTCACTTACCACACTCATCTAATCTTAGACTAATGGCCAACAACTGTCAACGGAATCACTGGGCGATCCGGGGTTAGGTTCCATAGTTAAGATAGCAAACATAACAATCCCTGTCAATTCAATGCCAAGTCAATAGAGGACTTGGACTTACAACGGTCTCATTTTTCAGGGTCACTAAAGAACCATCAATGACGGGCAGACTTGCCCTGTACCTGAACCTTCGTGAATGGTTCAGGGCTCGCCCACGAACGGCAGGTCATCCTTACCATCATGTTAACACCTGGGTAGGACAATAATAGGGGGGGGAGGTAGAAGAATTAATTTGAACAGTTTAACTGTGGACCCTAAACCGCTATTCTCTCGAGTCGCATTCACCTTTTGCACTCCCTGAAGGCCTGAACATCTCAAGTCTGACCCCCATCCTTGTTATCAAGGGCAACTCTGATCCAAGTAGGCGGCGCTACGCCAGCGCAAGCGCGGATTGTCAAACGCCGGGACACCACCGGAGTTGATCGTGTCGATACAATACTGAAGCAGCGCCGTTTCCTGTCGCCAGTATCCCCGGCAGACCTTCAGGTATTCAAGCACCTCTTTCTTACTCCCGGACGCCAACATCTCCTTCGCCAGCGTCAAGTCAGGCCCAATGATCGAGGTCCACATCGTCTTGCGCATCTTGTCCGGCAGGTTGACCGAGTCAAGCATATACTGCTTTGCTTTGCCGATGGCTCCTTCCCGCAATGCCAGTCTGGCCCTGACCGTGCTGCCATAATGCTCGGGGATTTCGCCGCGTGGCTTTCCAGCTTTCTTCCTGCACTTGGCAGCGTAGTCGCTCGCCTTCTCGTAGTCGCCAATCTCATACGCCGCCTCGGCAAGGTTCGCCAGGAACCACACCCCATCCTTACGAAATCGCCGATAGCCTTCTTCGCCTGCGGCCAGCGCCTTGGCGGCATAAGCCTTATCCGCCGTCCGCCGGTAGGACGACCAATACATCCTCTGCATACCGATCCAGTGATAGCGCTGGTCGGGCTCCTTCTCCTGGAGTTCACGATATACCTCACCCGCAGTTTCGGGTTCATAGTATGAGAAGAAGGTGGCCGCCGCCCTCATTATCCACACATCGTGATCATACTCCTCGACCTTCGAAAGCCAGATCTTCCTAGCCGCCTGATACTCCTGCTTGTCTTCCACCGGGTGTAATACATAGGTCGAAGGCACGCGCATCGCTCCGCGGTCATTTATCCTCTCCGCGGGAACCTGCGCCTTGGTGAGCCATAGAGCGTGCCTGGCATAGCCCTGGCGGGCCGCCTCGGAAGAACATCGGACGCCGAGATAGTATCTTAGCAATCGATAACGAATATCTTTGTCATCAGGACGCGCAGACAGCCGCTGTTCCAACGATAATGCCTCTGCCATACTGCGTATGTTGCGGGTATCGGTGCCGCCAGGTAGGGCCGGAGCGGTCTGCGCACGCGCTACTTCAGCCACGGTCACGCACCCAGCCAGCAGGACGCACGCGATTGTCAGAGCTGTCCGTCTATGTCTCATTCCACCCCCCTCTCGGCTACAGGAACATTATCCGCTCTTACCCGACAACTGTCAACGAATCACGCCACTTCAAGCTCTACTTCAACCCAATCAAAAGTTATTATGGTCAGTATCAGTACGGGCCCCCGCTACGAACCGACAACCCAGTTGAAAAACAGGGGGTCGAGAAGGTCGAGAGTCAGACCTTAGATATTTAAAATATTTTACCGCACACCCACATGTTTGTCACCTTTGGGTGATCCTGGACACCTGCTTCCGCAGGTGTGACATATATCTGTTCCAGATGCGCCTTCCCTGTATCCCGTGTCCCGTGTCCCGTGTCCCGTATCCCGTGTACCTTTTCATAATTCATAACTCATAACTCATAACTCAGAATTCTTTTTCCGCAACACCACTTCCCTCTCCTCATAGCGGTCACATTTCCGGCACAACTCACGGAACTCAGGATAATCCTCCAAGGCCACACGTAGCGTCTTGATCCTTATTTCCTTCTCACAGACCAGCTTACCGTCTTCCTCGCGGAAACTAGCAAAATAAGAAATAAAAGGCGAGTCAAATTCAGCGTCCGCCGGCGTTTCGGCTATCTCGTAGCCCTCCGGCAGGATATATTCTTCACGCGCCGCGTAAACGTGCTTGTAATACAGTTCCACGTCGTAGAAACGTTCCTCCTTGGGCGCGAAAGACCTGGTCATACTGTAGCGGGTTATCGGTCGGAAACGCAGCTCATCCGTGCCGAGCTTGGCAAAATCCAGCGCCTTGAAATCAAAATCTATCACCGCGTCCTTATCCAAGTCCTGCAGTCCTTGGAATTCAAACTCCCCCAGCTCGGCGCCCGCAACCAGCCGGTTAACATATTTGCTAAGCACCTCGCGCCGACGGCCGCTGACTCGGTAACCGCTCCGGGTGGACATCGCGAAAAGACCGGAGTTCCGGCTGCGCACTTGGGCGGAGATATGTCCATCAATGTCCAACTCGATCAGAAAATGATTATCCAATCCAGAAGAATCCTCGGGACTTATCGGTGTACGGATTATCTCGTAGCCCTTTTCGGTCAACACCAGCGCCGTCACGTCCTGGTCATCACCGGGCAAATAGTCATATCCCAAATATTGCGCCGTGCCATCCAAAAACTTACCCTGCGGAAATCCGGCCTGCACCGGAATATAAACGATAGCGTGATTCGTCTGCGAAGAGGGCACTTCCACCACCAACTGCCCAGCGTCACGCGTGCGCAAACTTACATATTGCGACTCAATCCCCGCCTCCTTAAGCATAGCGATCATCAGTGTAGCTTTATCTTTGCAATCACCATAACGATTGGCGTAAATATTCACGCACTTGTTCGGTTTCTTGCCGAAAATACCCTTATCGATATAAAGATACCTTATCTCATTAACGATGAAATTATAGATAGCTCGCGCTTTTTCTTCAGCGGTCTTTTCCCCTGCCGTCAACCGCTGCACTTCGTCCTGAATGTCCTTGTCCACCTCAAACTGGTCCTTGATCAAGCTCTTTTCCCACTCCATGATCTCACCCCAGTCCGGTATGGTAGAGAGCTTGACCAACGTGGCCAAATCACTAAACGACGGTTGGCGCGTTTCTTCGTAAAGAGCGGGCGAATTATCCGCTCGATAATGATGAACCGTCTTATCCGCCAACGCCGTCTTCTCGTGGCTGACCGCATCCCCCTGGATATGCACACGCAGCTTCTTGTCCTTGGGCAAAGAGAGGATAAACTCCGAGCGCAACACAGGATCTACGTCCTGAAAATAGAAGGTTTCTTGATAATTCTCCTTGAGCCATTCCCCCTGGTAGACGTCATAGATGAATTTATATTCTATGATCGACCCATCCTGCAAAGCGGGCATGGAAATTACCCCATCCGATATGGACGTTGCTTCCTGCTCGGTACCATCAGGCGCGATGCTTATCGCGCGCTTGATCTTTAATGACTTGCCGGCAGGCACGTGCACCTGGGCGTAACGCGAACGCCCCTTTTTGTTGAGTATCTTTATCACCTGGTGCACCAAACTGGTAGAGGAGCCATCCCTGTTCAACGAAATAATCGCCCTATCCAGCATGATCACCGCCGCGGCCCTGGGATAGTCCACCGCGGCCGGAGCCTCGCTTATTATCCCCTTGACCTCATCAGACGTCAGGTCATACTCATCAAAGAGCGGATTGGTCGTTGGTTCCAGGAAAGCCAGATAATCGTTTAACTCCAAATTATCGGGTTTATATTTGAGAGCAAGCTTATAGTTATCCAGCGCGCGCTGCCGCTTGCCTTGCAGGTAATAGCATATGCCCAGCGCCTCATAGGTGTAGGGATTTTCCGGATTTTGTTTCATCACCCGGCGGATCAACTCTTCCGCGCCCGCGAAATCGCCGGCGGAACGACGGTTAACCGCCAAAGCCAGGCGCCGTCCGTTTGAAATAGGATCCAGTGACAAGAACTCCTCATACAGCGCAGCAACACCTTGATAGTCCGCGCGAGCTTTCAACAAAGAGATAAGGTTGTCCCGCGCCTGACCGTAATCGTGATCATACTTCAACGCCAAACGATAATATTCCTCCGCCTCCGCCAGGCGCCCCAGACGTTTCGCGTAGTAGCCGCGATTGTTATTCGCCCAGGGAAGCTGCGGCGCCAATTCCAAAGCTTGCTTGACGGTAAAATAGGCGTCCTCCTCCCAGCCTTTCGCCTCGTAAACCAGGGCCAGGTAAAGCGGAATATTCGGCCAGCGCGGATTGAGTTCTTTCGCCTTATCCAGTTCCTCGCGCGCCCGATCATAAAGCCGTTTGCCATAGTAATAAGCGCCCAGCTTATAATGAACAAAGGTGTAATCAGGATATAGTTCCAGCGCTTTGGTGTAGGCAGAAAGCGCCTTGGGGACCCGTTCATCGGCAAAATACGCCGCAGCCAACGCGCTCTGGTAGAGCGGGCAACGAGGATTAAGCTTTACCAGTCGCTCATAATAGCGAATCGCCTGCTCGCGAAAATCGTTATCGACAAGCCACCAAGCCAGGTAATAAAGCGACAGTTCATCATCAGGGTTATCTTTCAGCCGCTTCTCCATGACGCTTTTGAAGTTGCCGACTACTTCCACAGCAGGCACCAAAGATGAGGGGGCGGGGGCCGGGGGGCGGTCATACAAGCTAGCATCTGTAGAG
Source organism: candidate division FCPU426 bacterium (assembly GCA_030621225.1). GTDB lineage: Bacteria > Oederibacteriota > JAUXIB01 > JAUXIB01 > JAUXIB01 > JAUXIB01. Next base: position 87 of record JAUXIB010000096.1, on the reverse strand, counting down.
TATTCCAGTTCGCCCGCCGGAGCGCCGTTTGGCTGAGTGATACGTGCTATTAATTTCCAAGCGCCGTATTTCTGCCCTACCTTGACC
>JAUXIB010000176.1 GCA_030621225.1 candidate division FCPU426 bacterium | reverse complement strand
GCGTGCTAGATTATTCTTGGCTTTTTCGTGGTTTACGTCTATTTCAAGGCAAGTTTCCCAGGCGTTCCGCGCACTTTCGTATTCCTTGAGACGATAATAAACGAAACCGAGACGGTTGTAGATATCGCTGTTTTTCTGGTCGCTGCCCAGGGCGGACTGGTATTCTTGCGCGGCTTGTTCCCATTGTTTCTTGCGTGCGTAAAAGATACCCAGCTTGTAATGGGCCTTAGAACTGTCGGGATTGATTTCGAGTACTTCCAGGTAATATTTCTTGGCGTTGTCCTTATCACCGCCTGCCTCTGCTGCTCGCCCCTTGTTGTAAAGAGCCAGTTCCAGGTTATCTCGCGGCTCGGAAAGGAAGGGGTCCAGCTTTATCGCTTTTCGCCACTCTTTTATTGCTTCTTCCGGTAGTCCGCTATCGGAGTAGGCCAGTCCCAAGGCACTATGGGCTTTGGCGTTTGTTGGGTCGTCAGTTATTGCGGTTTTAAACTCTTTGATTGCCTCGCTGAGCTTGCCCTGATCGCGTAAAGCGAGCCCCGTCTGATAGTGACCGCTTTTTATCTGGGCTTGTTGACCGCCACAGGATATGAGTAGCAGTGTCAAGGACGATAAGAGCAGGGTAACTGTCGAATATTTCATAATACTCCCCCTCGTGTATGTTTTTTTGTGAAATAACTTTTCTTATTGTACTTTAGCGACCCAATAGGAGCAAGTGAAAATTGACGCTTTATTGGACGCTTCGTGGTAAGGTCTCAGTTACGGGGGCATTGCAATTCATGTCAGCGTAGGGGCGAGATTAACCTGTCCTACATAGCCCCTCCGTTCATACTACTATGGACGCCCCATTACTTCCACTTCTCCAAGAATTTCTTCAGCTCTTCATCTTCAGGATTCAATTGGAGGGATTTCTCAAAAGCCCGGCCGGCCTTTTCGCGTTCGCCGAGCTTGGCCTGGCAATAGCCCAAGGTCTTGTGTGCCTTGGCGTTGGCGGGATCAAGTTCGACCGCTTTTTGCAGCCTCATCAGAGCGACCTTGTAATCTCCCTGTTTTATTAAAGCCAAACTTTCGGTTATCAAATCATCAACGCCGGCTTCCTTCTCGCCGTAGATGACTAGTTCAACCCGCCGGTTGGTCGCCCGGCCTTCTGCTGTCTTATTTCCGGCTATCGGTCTTGTCTCTCCGTAGCCCATCACTGAAAGCCTCGAGGCGTCCATGCCTCTAGTGACAAAATATCCCCGCAATGCCCCAGCCCTGGCCAGGGACAGCTCATAATTGTTAGCGAACTGCAAGCCTTCTCTCATGGGGACGTTATCGGTATGGCCGGATATGACTATGTAGCTCCCTGGATAATCCTGGTTTATGGTTGCTATTGTGCTGTCTAGGTCCGGATAAGCTGCAGGTTTTAGCTCTGCCTTGCCGGAGTCGAACAGCAGGTCGCCGCGGAACTTGAAGGCATATTCATAACGGGTCTTGCCCGGAGTAGGTTTTGATGTCGGCGTCGGTTCAGGAACAGGCTTTATCTTGGTTAGGACTATATCCTCTTCGGATTTCCCCTTCTGCTCCTCTTCATCTTCGACTTCCAAGTCCATGTGATATTCGCCCTCTTTCACTAGTTCGCCATCATCTCCTTTTCCGTCCCACGTAAGTTTCTTCGGAGGATCGCCCTCGCCGTCAAAGGTCTTTACCACCTTACCGGATGTATCCTTAACCGTCACTTTCCATTGTGTTATCTTTTCCTCGCCTTTAGTTTTCAGCTTTATCGGGAGTGCTTCCTCATCAACGGTGAATTCTTCATCAGCCTCAAGGAAAGCCTTGGGAGGAACAGGCTGTCCACCGATTCTGAGGTTAAGAGATACCCGGTGCGTGTACCCTAAATCGCCGTAAGGCACAAAAGCATAATCCATACTCGTGTCAACTGTACCGAAGCCAAAAGTGTATCCCGCGCCGGTCGTCAACCCTGCCAGACCTCCCAGGTCACCGCCAATGCGGTAACCGGTTCGCAATGCCCCGGCTTGCCGTTTTCCCCATCCCAGTTTATATTCTGCGCCTACGTTTAGCTTGATTCCAGTGTCTATGTGCCCGTCCGTTTCCATGGCTAGAAGCAAGGCATCCCTGTCATGAATCAGTTTCCTATGCTTATATGAGATGCCCGCCTTGAATATTAGAGGCTGATTCTTGTCTTTCACCCGTGTCCCGGCGTTTAGCAAAACTCCCCCCAGGTATAGTTTCTTCCTCAGCAACTCATACATATAACCGAGATCAAAGGAAACACCGTAATCGGCATTTTCAACCGCCCTCTGTCTGACAACCGTGGTTTTTAATCCCACCAAGGAGCGGCGAAAGAAGTCGCCGCTGAACCAGAAGCCGAGCCTTTGAGCATAGGCGGCTGAAAGGGCGAGATCAGAGGCGCTTATTTCATCACCCTCGCCGGCGTATTCGCCAGATGGCGTCTCAAAGGTCTCTCGAACTTTTCCGGTGGTCAGATAGGTGAGACTGGCTCCTACGGCTCCGAAGGCTCCGATTCTTTGACTGTAGGCAAGGAAATCATAGTCGAATCCCGTAAACCATTCCGCATGAGTGGTGGTAAATCCCAGGCCACGGGGAATGACCAGCCCGGCGGGATTCCAATATATGGCGTTGGTGTCGTCTGCTACGGCGGTGAATGATTCTCCCATTGCCGCGGGTCGAGCGCCAGGACAGATCTTCAAGAAATTTGCGCTGGTGGTGCCTGCGCCGTCAGCATGTCCTATGCCTTCAAATAACACCAAGACGACAATTGATAGAATTGCCTTTCTATTCATGGTACACCAATTCTGCATAAAAACACAACCATGTTAATTGTATCGTATTTTCCTACTAAGGCAAGGACTATTTGTTTTTATGTTGTTTTTAGAAGGCAACGCGCAACATTATTCTTAAACCATTAAACCTTTCTTTTTCTCTTGACAGAAATATCTCGAGGAGTAGAATTACCGTGTTAGTAAAAGGGGAGCAGAAGAAATGAAGGCTTGGAGGATAGGCATTAGGGTTGTTGAGTGTGCAAAGAGATAGGTTTATATCATTCATGGTATAGGCCTTTTTTATTTTAGTGCGTGATAAAAAAAGGAGGAAGGTGATGATGAAAGGCAGGAAGTGGTTGAGGGGAGTGTTGGCGCTGCTGCTAGCAGTGTGCCTGGGAGCGGGGACGGGGTATTCGGCTAATCCGACCGTCGTTAGAAATTCGGTTAATAATGGAGTCAGGTATCTATTTACTTCTGCGGTCGCGTTGGGTCCCGCTGGGACTATAAACGCCCCGGGCGAGGTAGCTTGGGAAGCCGGCATTTTCGGCGAGAATGTAGGGGCCACCGGTCTGGCCGTACTCGCAATAATCATGTCCATGGACCCTGGTTTGCTGGGGGCTAACAATTCTTTTGGTATAAAGAATAATCAGACCATCCATGATGCGCTTAATTACATGCTTGTGAGGCAGGATGGTGCCGGCGCTATTTATGGGGACCCGAACCATGCGGTTTATGAGACCTCCTGCGCCATGTGGGCCTTTATAGCTGCGCTGATGACGGAAGATTATTATGGTAATGCCAATTGTTTATCCACAGGTAATTCGCCAGTGGATAAAGTCGCCTTAGAGTTGGCCATAGATCGGGCTGCGGGTTATCTGGCGAGTGTGCAGCGGCTGGGCCCGCTGTCCCACCCCTCGCGGGTCGGTGGCTGGGGCTATTCCGCAGACTGGGAGAGTACAGACTGGACAGATATGTCCAATACGCAGTTCGCGGTATGGGCCTTGAAGGCCTATAATGATTATAAACCCGCCAGCGTGGGCAATCTGGCTGCTGCCGCACAATATGTGACCTTCCACCAGGTGAACGGTAGCAAACCCATCACCAGCGCCTACCAGTGCTGGGAGGGTCTTCCTAATTATGGCTTTGGTTATTTGCCCGCTTGCCATTCGCTTTGGGCGGCGCACGGCAATAGGAACGGCTACGGCAGCATGACCTATGCCGGGCTGGGGATTTTTGCCGCTGCTGGCACCTGGAATGGCGTCCACCTTGGCGCTACGGTTGACTGCTTTAATGGATTTGTGAACGGCACCGGGCAGTTTGCGTACAACATCGCCAACCTGGGCACTAACCCCGGTCTGCCGCCTTTTAGCACGACGGAAAACAGGTTCTACTACTACCATGCCTGGACCGCCACCAAGACCCTGGCCATGTATAATTTCTTTGGCCCTACTATGCTTACATCGGGGATTGGAGCGCCTGGTGGGGGGGGATATACTTCAATCTGGCTGGCGAATTTCCCGGGCGTTGGGACAATCCCCGAGTATTATAACCAGGCCGGTGGAGGGAACGATATTACTGACCGGCTCATCGCCATGCAGGACGTGCCGGCGCCCTTCCCGCACTGGAACGGTGCTGACTGGCGGGAAGGGCAAAACATCGCTACCTGCTTTGCGTTACTGGCCGAAGAAGTATATTTGCCGCCTGTGTTTCCTGTTGTGCTCCCGCCTTTCTTGGAGATTATTCTCAATAGCCCGGGCCAGGCCTATGTTATGGACGGCGCGGGCAACAAGACCGGCATTGTCAATGGCGAGCTGGTGGAAGAGGTGGCGGACGCCTCCTGCACGCCGGCCGGGGAATACCCGCAGAAGATCAGACTGGATCGCTTTATGGGGGCCATATCCTTGGTAGTAGCTGGCACAGAGGACGGCCCCTATACCCTGAGTGTGGACACCTACTTTAAAGGCGAGCTGAATCTGGCGCGGCACAAGCAGATCAGCCGCGGTATCAGCAAGGGCCAGGAGCACAGATACGGCCTGGGGGTGCATAATATCCTTTATCCCTATGAGGTGCTGGTGTCTTGGAGCGAGCGCAAGCTGGAATTGACTGCTGCTTCGCGCAAACGCGCCGTGGAGCTGGACTGGCTATGCGCATTGGACGCGGACTCCTATGAGCTGCTGCGCAGTGAGGACGGAGAGGACTTCGATTCTATTGCCGAGCTGGCCGGTAATGTATTGTCATACGAGGACGCGGTGGACAAGGCTCTTTATGATCAAACCCTGTATTACCGGGTAGTGGCCCGGGACGAGCTGGGCGGGGAGCTTTACGTCTCCGATACAGCGGTGGCCAGGCCCTACCAGACAGCCGGTCATTTGAAGGAGCTGTCCGCGGAAGGTGCCGCGCCACGAGGAGGCACGGTGCAGGTGCAGGCGCTGGTGTTGGACAGCAAGAAGCGACTGCTGCCCGGGGTGCAGGTGAGCTTTAGCAGTAACAGCCAGGGCGCGGCATTCGTGGGCGAGCAGCAGGTGGTGGCTTTCACGGGTGTAGACGGCTATGCCCGGGCCACGCTGTATGTGG
>JAUXIB010000165.1 GCA_030621225.1 candidate division FCPU426 bacterium | reverse complement strand
TCTCCAGGTAGAGGACGAGGAAGAACAAAAAGGCAAGTCCGAAGAAAAGATGGTGCTGGCCAAGCTAAAGCCAAAGCCGGCTCCTCAACCGATCCCCGCGCCAACTGTAGCGTCTGAGGAAAAGTTCAAGTACCCTTATGCTTTCCAGTTCAGTACCGATTTACTCTTTGAAGCAGGCCGTGCCGAGCTGAAGCCGGAGGCTGTCCGCGCACTGGAAGAGGCGCTGGGCATTATCCGCATCCATTTTCCTGACAGCTTGTTCCTGGTAGAAGGGCACACGGACAATGTTCCGCTCAGCGCCGGCGCGCGGTTCGCTAATAACGAACAACTTTCCCAAAGCCGTGCGTTAGCGGTGCAGTCGATGATCGTTACGCGGGGCATACAGGTCACCCGCACGCAGATCCTGGGCTTCGGGGCCGCCAAGCCGATGGCATCCAATAACACTGCTGGTGGTCGTGCCGCTAACCGGCGGGTGGAGATGATAGTTTACGGCGAAAAGGCAGTCCACCAAGACGAGTTCATTCAGGATATGACCGCGCTGGTAGGTCAGGGGTCCTTTGAAAAGGCTATGGTTGACCTGTTGAGAGCAGCCTACGTCTATCCCACCGACACACGTGTCTATCGACTTCTTGGAACGTGTAATTTCAAACTCGGGAATAAGAGCAGGGCTCGGGAAGCATATGAGAGAGCGTTGCAGTTGAATCCGGGGGACCAAGAGTTAAAAACTTTCCTTGAACGGTGGTAAGGCTGATAATAATGCTGTGCTTTGGGACGGCAGAAGAAATAGAGGTTTGCACATTGGCGAGAAGGTACATCCGGGGATATACTATGTCTCTGTTATCGCCACAAGCGGCGGGCAAACGGTAAGTGCTGTGACGAGTGTGGTTGCGGTGTCGCACTGACTTTAACGGGCAACTGCTTCTATGGCAACGATACCATCGAAATTGATCTAATAGTAGATCGCCCATCCCGGAGTAATACACCCCCAACCCCACGCTGCCCCAATTGCGCAGCGGCAGGACACCGGCCAGGTACTCATACCTGACATCAGCGATATACTCCATGTGGTTAAACTCAACAGTGGGGATGCCGATAGAAGCCAAACCGGCCGGATTCCATTGCAGACAGGAAGCGTCATCAGCCAGGGAGACAAAGGCTTCTCCCATCGCCGTCGCCCGCGCCGAGGTCTTGATCTCCAAAAAATACGCGCCGCTCTCGCCGCCCGCGTATAAGGGAACAACCAAGGCAAACGAGACGAGACAAACAAACGCTCGTTTAAAGACAGAGAGACAACCAAGCATTGGATTGATGCCCATGGTATTCCTGATCTGAAAAAAGCGGAGCAATATTGTCCCCTGTTTGCAAGTTTATAAGATAATATTCTTCTTCAATATAACATACGTTTGAAAAAGTAAAATGTAAAAACGCTGGAGATTGGTTGCCCTGCGCGTTGCGGACTCTGGTTCGTATTGCGTATGGCGTTCTTTCCGCCCAAAGCTTCTTCGGGACTAGGGTCTCGTAGCTGGTAGCTCGTAGTTCGCAGCTCGTTGTCTATCAACTACTGTTTACTGCCCACTTAACAAGCCCCCGGTATCCCGCTCCCAGTATTCCGCACCGCTTTTTTGTTCATTGTTCGTGGGATATAGTATGTTGTATGCTGTTTGCTACCTACTACATACACCGAACTAGGAACTGCCTACCGCCTACCGTCCCAGCAACCCGCGCAAACGCTGCACAAAAGTACGCAATTCAGCATTGGCAGGATTGAATTCCAGGGCGCGCTGATAGCACTCAAGCGACTTTTCATACTGGCCAAGGCGGTAATAGGAATTGGCGAGTAAAATAAAAAAGCCTTCATCTTCCGCTGCAGAGGAATGCGGCTGAGAAAGAATGCGAACCGCTTCGCTGCAATCCCCTCGTTTGAACGCCGCTTTCGCCGCCGGAAAGGAATATCCCGCCTGCTGCAAGGACGAACCGAGGGGCTCTACCTGCTCTTCACCGCCGGCGGATGAGCCAAAACGATAAGACAACCCTGCATAATGGCCGGCGGAAAATTCTCCCATCATAGACAAGGCATAATCAAATGACATCCCCACCCGTTCGAAACCGAACCCAGCGGTCAAGCCCGCGCTATCATAACCAATGCGGTATCCGGCACGCAGGGCGAAAGTCTCTACTATCTTGCACTCCAAACCCAGATGTGCTTTAGGACCGCCATCATTGATCTTAACGGCGTCCACGGCCGCGGTCAATATCACCGAAGCTGATTTCACTATCTCTCCGGACAGTCCCAGCCTGGCGGTTAGCGGCAAGCTGTCTGCCTGCTCGATATATTTCAGCCCCGAACCGACGTTTAAAAACGCCAGCCCGATCCTCGGGCCTCCCGGAAAGCGCATCATCCCGCCAAAGTCAACGGCAAAGGCGCTGCCGCTCACCCTCTCTACCAGTTCCGAGCGCAGCAGCTTGACGCTGCTGCCCAGGGAGATGAAACCAAGGCTGTAGGCGTAAGATATGGTAGACAGGTAGTCCTTCTGGGCATTGACCATGCGTCGCTCCCCCAACGCGCTGATAAGCTCCATCTCCCCGGCTGAGTAATAAAGCAGCGACCCGGCGAACCTGCCTACCGGGGTCGGGCAACCAAAAGCAAGCAAGCCAAATCCATCGTCGGCAATACCCCGCTGGTAAAGCAAGGTCCCCTGCCAACCGAACCAGCAGGCAGGATTATAGTGAACGCCCAATACATCGCCATCCGCGGCAGTATAAGCCTCGCTCATGCCCAGCGCCCGCGCGCCCACCGGCTGAGTGAGCAGAATGGCTCCGGAGGTGCCGGTACCAGCAGCGTACGCCGACGTCAGGAAAACCATCGCTGCTGGTACCAGTATAGCGTATAGCGCTTGCCCTACGTAGCGCGTAGCGCAGAGTAGGGTACAGCGTATAGCGCCGCCTATCCCGTGTCCCGTATCCCGTGTCCCGTGTCCCATATCCCGTGTCCGGTGTACTGTGTACTCTTCGAAACTCGCAATTCAGCATTCATAATTCAGAATTCATAATTTGGAGCATTTTCTTGCTTCTCACTTTATAACCGCCACTTTCTTAACCTCATTCATCCCCGCTCCCGTCACCCGTACCAGATAGATACCCGAAGCCACAATAATCTTCATAGGATTTCTACCGTTCCAGCTGACCAAAGTACGAACATCCGCCGAAACTGAAACCTTTTCCTCCCAGATCAATTCACCACGCAAAGTATATATGCCGATGCTGACCGTGCCTGAATCAGGCGGAGTTATCACGATCAGGGCCTTTTCTCCGGCCAGTGGGTTGACGTATCCTTCTCTACCACCCTGCACCATCACCCTATCTCCGGCTATCTCGGCAACAGCCAGAAAGTCTTGATCCGAACTTCCCGCACTCGATAATAAAACACTAAGGTCCGCCGGGAGAAAATCCCATCCCGCCGCAGCAAGAGTCAGCGTATAGTCACCAGCTTCCAAACAAAAGAATCCGTAGTATCCTTGAGCATCGGTAGTCGCTGTACTTGCTGCATGACCGGCCAAGTTCAACTCCACACCAGCCACCCCTTCGCCCAGAGCGTTAATCACACGGCCACTGATATATGTGCCGGGTGACTCAAAAAACTGCGTCCATTGGCCCGCGCCGTTTAATGCCTTGAACCGAATATAGTAACTCTTGTTATTGTCCAAACCATATACCGTTTCCGAGGGGACCTTGCCAACAAAATTCTCGAAAACTATCGTGTCAGGGCCGCTCTCCTTCACCTGCAAATAATAGCCCGCGATGCCACTCTCCGCATCGCTGAAGTTCCCCTCCTCCCAGGAAAGCTCCAGCGTGGTCGCGTCCAGCCAGCCCTGGCCAATGGGGGCGCAAGCGCCGAGCGGTGGAGTAAGATCCGCGGTAACACCATCACTGCTGGCGGAAAAAGCGCTGTCCTGCGGCGGAGTAGCGCCGTTGCGCGCGCTTACCCGCGCATAATAGGTCATGCCGTGCGTTAAGCCGCCAAGCTCATAGCAAAGGACGTTGCCCACGAAAGCATCAAAGATATCATTGCCGTTAGGAGCGGTACCCACCTGAAGATTGTAGCCGCTTATGCCGCTCTCAAAGTCGTAAGCGTCTCCCCTGGTCCAGCTAAAGACAGCGCTGGCGCCGGTGTAAATCCCGCCCGTAGTAGGCACCGAAGGGATGCCGGGCGGCGTACCATCAGCGGGTGCGGCTGTAAAAGTCGCTGTCAGCGTATAATTTGAAACGGTTGAATAATCAAACCACGGATCATAAGGAACCACCAATATATGATAGAGTTCATTATCCGCGGTAATAGTAACCGACTCATCCCCCCCTACGCCGCCGGAATCCGCCAGCCAATAGATATACTCCGGATATCCGGCCAGAAACACGTATAATACGTAATTCTGTCCGGCGGGGACAGTGAGGTCGATCACCAGATCACCGCTGCCGGCGGTAAGATAATAGTAATCAGTGTCCTGCGCGGTCGATATATAGGAATCATAAGCGGTCCCCGAACTCAAAGGCCCATAAGCTTCATCGAAATCGTTATTAGGTTCATAAACAGTATCCGGAGGAACAGAAACCGAAAGGCTTATGCCATGCGCGGCAAAGGCTGTCTCTATTTCAATGCCGTGTGGCGTACCGTTGCCCAGGTTGCCATCGTCATCGTCGGCCATCAAGGTCGCTTTCAACCCCTGCCAGAAGTTCCACGGCTGGAAGAAGAGTGCCTCAAACAACACTTGGTCCGCCAGTTCCGTCCCCAATGCCTGGCGTACGTCCCACATCGCGCTGCCGTAAATCTCGCCGTCTCCGTGCACTTCGTCCTGCCAATCGTCCGGAAACACTTTGTTTACACTCAAATCGCGCATCGGACCGCTCACCTGCACCCATTCACCGATCAACGGGTCATCGGTAAGCGTGACAGCGAAATAGTCCGCATAAGCCTCGTCGATAGCTCCCGGCTGCCAGTAATACATCTTGCCATAAATACTCTGCTGCAAAGCATGGCCGTATTCATGATAGATCACGTCCGCAGCCTGGGCAAAATCTAAAAAGGTTACTCCGGCATCCCCATCGCCCAAGACGATCGTCCGGTACTCGTCATAGAACGCGTTATTATAAGCGGTGCCGTAACGCACCACGGCCGTCATCTGGTAGTCCATGCCAGAGTAGCCGAGCTGATTCTTCACGAAACGGTGCGCACGGTTGACGTGATAAAAAACATTCACCTCGTCCACCCGCGGATCAGATGGCAGATAATCCCAGCTCCAGGATTGGCCGGAGGGAGGATCCTGGTGATAGACTTCGTCTTGGTCTTCGTTGATCACTTGAGCATAAGGGCCGGCGAGTTGAGAATAGAGCTCACCATTCACCGGGATGCTGTAATCGCCGTTGTCATCAGTAACCGCGGACTCGCTGGCCGCGGATGTACCGGTCACCACTACATCGTCGATGAACCAGCTAAAGTAACCATGCAAGTAAGTATCAGAGTCCAAACGGAAGCGGATATTCACATTATTACCGGCGTAGGCGCTGATATCAAGGCGTTCCCGCCGCCACTGGTAGCCGGCGCCCGATATCGTCTTCAACGGATACCAGTTAAAACCACCATCAGGGGTGATCTCAACGTACATAAAATCCCAACCTTCTTCAGTCTCAAAGTGGTGCCAGAAAATGAGTTC
>JAUXIB010000032.1 GCA_030621225.1 candidate division FCPU426 bacterium | reverse complement strand
GTCAAGCGTTTTTTTAATGCGAATTTGCTCCAGGAAGGATGAATACCGAATTACCCGCGAAATGCAATCTGAGGGTTGTCTTCAAGCCCACTCAAAATCTGAGTTGCGGAATTGCTGCCACAACGTCACAACAGAATATCTTTGAATCCACAGATTTCACAGATTATACCGATTCCTTCGTTATCATCGGTGTAATTTTTGTGTCCAACCCTAACTTCACCCCGTTAAAACCAAGAATGCTCCCCTGTTAGCGAAGAATCCCCCTTTGCCGCCTGCCCTGAGGGAGCACAGCGAATCGAAGGGTCATCAAAAAAAATAATCTGTGTAATCTGTGAAATCTGTGGATAAAGTCGTTGATGTCGCTTGTCCCGCCATAGCTCCCAAGGAGCGACGGCGGATGATCTCTGTGGCCAATTAGCCGTTCCTTTACATCCTACATCCCGCGAACTCCGAACTATGTAATCTTCAGATCCGCCTTGGCCTCCAGGGCGTCCCCATCCCGCTGACCGGCCTTATATCTCAGGTATCCCGCATAGGCGACCATCAATGCGTTGTCCGTACACAACCCCTTCTCGGGAAAGAATATCTTTTCGCCGGGAGCTAATTCCTCCTGGAACATCCGCCGCAACCTACCGTTGGCGGCTACTCCACCGCCGACAACCAGGTGCTTAACACCCCGTCGGCGCGCCACCCGTAACGTCCGGGTAACCAGTTGACGACATACCGCCTCCTGGAACGACGCCGCCAGATCGGCACGCCGGCGGGGGGTTAATTTTCTCTTACGCATTTCCAAAAGAGCGGCGGTCTTAATCCCACTGAAACTAAAATCATCACTGCCGTCCTTCATTATCGCCAGCGGAAAAATTACCGCTTGCCTGTCGCCACGCAAGGCCAGAGATTCTATTTTTGCTCCGGCGGGATAGGGCAACCCCATCGCCTTGCCTACTTTATCCAAAGCCTCGCCGCCGGCGTCATCGCGAGTACTCGCCAGCAAACGATGGCGAAAACCAGCGCCCACGCTGATAAGCTCGGTGTGCCCGCCTGAAACGATGAGACCCAAAAAAGGGGGCTTTACCCTCCCGTTAAAACAGGCAGAATAAAGATGCCCTTCCAGATGATTAACGCCCACTATCGGTATATTCCGCGCCAGGGCCAGGGCCTTGGCAAAACACAAGCCGACCAAAAGCGGACCGATAAGTCCGGGGCCTCTGGTCGCCGCGATCAGATCAATGCCGCCCAAGTCAAGTCCCGCTGCGGTCAATACGCTCTCCATCAGCGGCACCAGCTTGAGCAAGTGCCGACGCGATGCTATTTCCGGTACAACCCCCCCAAACTTGCGATGAATTATCACCTGACTATATAGAGAATTAGCCAGGACACGTTGCCCGTCTTCCAGCACGGCCATTCCGGTCTCATCGCAGCTTGTCTCAATACCAAGCGTAATTAATGCCATATAAATAGTCGCTCGTCGCTTGTCGCTAGTTTCGTACAACGCAGCGTATAGCGTGTGTCTGCCTGCTATTCACTATTCACCATTCACTTTTCACTACCCACCGACCCCTGACCACCAACCACTGTCTTCCCCAGAACTCAGAACTACCTCTCCCGTATCCTGTATTCGTATCTAGTAGTTCAAAACCTCCGAGACAAACACCAGCCGGATCCCCTTCGCCTGCATGCGCGGCACAAAACGAGCCAAGGCCTCAACGGTATTTCCCCTGAGGTGTCCCAAGCCCACTGGATTTTTGCCCGCCAGCGCTTTTTTCTCCAGCTTGACTAATTGCTGCTCTATTGCGTCAAGATAGTCCTGATTGTCCAGAAAGACACTCCGTTCAGCGAAGGGTAATCCCGTTTTTTTGGCCAGGGTTGCGCACACGGTATATTTAGTAGTACGACTATCCAGAAAAAAACAACCGCGCGCTTTGAGCTCTTTGAGCACCAGACCCATCATCCGTTCATCGGCCGTGACACGCGATCCCTGGTGATTATTCATCCCCCTGGCCATAGGTACCTGCTTAAACGCGAGGCGGAATTGTTCTTTGATTTCCACCGCGCTCATCTCTGCCATCAGACGCACGGAACCGGAAAGCAGTAATCGCCCATCGACAGTTTCCATCGGCATATGGACTATCACCTCGTGTCCTGCCTGGTCGGCACGCCGGGCGGCCTCCTCCGAATAACGAAGTCCCGGGATTACCGATACCGACAGGGGAAAAGACAGCTCGAGCAGCTTGCGGAATGCTTGGCCGCGGTCATATCCCAGATCATCAATGACCAGGGAAACCACCGGGGCGGTGATCTCTATGACCTCTATCTCGACCAGGGGGAGGCCCGTCCCAGCCGCAAAAGTAAAAACATGCCTGCGTTCCCCTCGGCGCGTCACCGTCTTCTCTGCCAACGTAAGTTCCGCCATCTTGGCTGCCGTTGCCAGTGCCTGGCGGCAAGCGACCAGTCGCCGCGTAAGCCGGTAGCGCAACCTATAAAACGGCCGAAGCCGCGCGTCTTTTGCCACTGGGAGCTCACGCAAGAGAAAATCCGGCAAACCGTCCTTCTGCCGCTGCCAAGCGGATAACATAATTTTCGCCCGGCGATTATCTTCCGTCAGTTGCCGCTGCTGGGCATACTCCTGCCAGCGGGGGGAGAATTTCAAAAACAGTCCCGCTAAAATAACCAGAGATAACAGAAAAAACACCAGCGGCAGGATACGTTTCTTTTTAGCTTGTTTTGACACCGTTGCTCCGTTCGTGTAAAGACCGCAGGTGTAGGGGCGTATCCGCCGTCGTCTTCGGCTATGGCGGACATGTTGCAGTACGCCCCTACTAAATACCAAATACTAGATACTAAATACCAATTATTTTCCTCGCAACAATGTATGTCCCTTAATAAACTCGATCGCCTGATTGGTCAACGGATCTTTTTCTATGATCAAGCGTCTGGCCTCTGTTTCCCCTAGTTCCTCGCGCGCCAAGGCGATGCCGATACGCGCACGCAGGTACTTCTCGTCGGGATTTACCGCTTCCGCCTCCACCACGAATTCTTTCAGCCGCATGAATTTCAAAAACTCCGCATATGTTTCGTCCGCAACCTCGATCCGTTTCGCCTGCTCCAGCGAATGAACCTCCGCCCGAGCGAGATAATCCTTAACAAAAGCGCTTACATAGCCGCCACCGATTATGCGCATAGTAGTCGCAGTATGCTTCGCGGCCGGCACAACGATATCCGGGGTAATTCCTTTCTCGTGGATCATCCGCCCCTTGGGTGTAAAGTATTTAGCCGTGGTAAGGCGCAGCGCCGCTGGGCCCTGTTCCTTACCCTGGGCCACAGGCCCTTCGGAATGCCGTAACGCATAGATCGTTTGCACAGACGCCTTGCCAAAGGTTTTTTCCCCCAAGATCAGGCCGCGCTTGTTATCCTGCACCGCGCCAGCCAGGATCTCAGAAGCGCTGGCGCTGCCCTTGTTCACCAAGACCACCAGCGGCTCCGTCTTCAGCATCGCCTCATGTCGCGCCCTATATTCGCTGCTGCTTTCGGGCACCCTGCCCCGCGTGGTGACAATGACTTGATCCTTCGACAGCAACCGATCAGATAACTCTACCGCTGCCATCAACAAACCACCGGGGTTGTTTCTCAGATCCAGCACCAGACCGGTTATCCCCCCGTCCTGTTTGGCTTCCGCTCTGATCTTTTTAATCACCTGAACGAACTCGGTATCTGTAGACTGAGAAAACTCCGAAATGCGCACAAAGCCCACGCCATCGCGCAGCAGATAGCCGCGCACACTCTGTATTTTTATGGTACCGCGAGTAATGCTGATATCGATGGTGTCGGGTTGATAAGCTCGGGCTATAGCCACCGTCACCTTGGTACCCTTGGGACCGCGCAGTTTATGGACAGCCTCCATGATAGTAATATCCTCGGTGGACTCATCGTCTATCTTAACGATCTTATCTCCGGCCATAATACCGGCCTTATCGGCAGGCGTTCCTTCTATTGGCGCGATCACAGTAAGCCAGCCGTCTCGAATAGCGATCTCTATGCCGAGCCCGCCAAACTCACCGCGCGTTTCCTCGCGCATGTCCTTAAAACTTTGTGGGTCCATAAAAGAGCTGTAAGGATCAAGTTCCTGAACCATACCGCTCAAGGAATCAAAAACGAGTTCGCGCGATTCCGTCTTATCCGCGTCAACATATTTTTCCCGAACCATATTCAGGGCCTCAATATAAAGATCGATATCCTTATAAAGTTGGTTGTCTTTTTTGTCCTTGGCAATGCCTGCGAAAGCGCAGACCGCCATCAAGGTTACAACAAAAATCACCCGCAACAATCTTCCTCTGCTCATTTTAAAATCTCCTATACGGTTTACTCAATACACCTATGATTCATCTATCAACTCATTAATTTATGATGCTTCTTTCCCAGCCCGGACTATCGACGATAGACTAACGACGAGCGACGAAGCTTAATGTTCAAGCCACGGCCAGGGATCCAGCGGTTTTCCGTAATGACGTATTTGGAAATACAGCATCTCCCCGCTCAAGCTTTCGGTGCTGCCCACGCGAGCGATCATTCCGCCGGCGGAAACCTGCTGACCCTTGCTCACCTCTATTTCACTGGCATGAGTATAAACAGAACCATAGCCGTCTCCGTGGTCCACCACGACCATCTTCCCGTATCCCATATACCAATCGGCAAAGAGCACCCGTCCCGCCGCGACCGCCCTTATCGGCACGCCATGCGTGGCCTTTATTTTTATACCGGCGCACTCCGAATAGGCCTTGATCCCCGCGTATTTTTGCCGGCCAAAGCGGTGGATCACCTTTCCCTTTACCGGCCAGGGAAGATATCCCTTCTTCTTGCCGAAGGCGCCGCTGCTGACGCGGGCGATCTTTATGCGGCGATCTTTTTCTTTATAAAGACCGGTGATCATCTGGTCGAGCTTCGCCGCCCTGACCTTTTTTTCCGCCAGGCTCTTTTCCAGCAACAGGCGGTCGCCCTTCACGCGGCGCGCCAGTGCCTTTTTATTACGTCGCTCCCCAACCTGCTTTCCCCGACTTCGCTCCAGTTTACGTTTGTTGCACGCCAACGCCACCGCCTCTACCTCTAGCTCTGCTTTTTTCTCAGCAAGGGCGCGCTGGTGTTCCCTCGTCCTCCGAATAAGTTCCGCGTCCGCGGTTGCTACCGAACGCACGTATTTCAAACGGCGCTGGAAATCCGCGGGGTTTTTCGCGTTAAGCAGGTAATTAAGAGCGTTCGTCTTGCCGCTCTTATACATCTGGCGCAGGCGCCGCCCCAAACGCTTTTGGCTGGAGGCCAGCGCGGCTTCCAAGCCGCCGAGATCCCCCCTGACTATCGCGATCCTGTCTTCGCTTCGTTTGATCCCTGCCCGGCTGTCACTAATTTCCCGGTTTAGCTTGTCAATGCGCCGATCCACCTGCTGCAAATCCAGCAGGATACTCCTCTCCTGGCGCTTTATCCGCTCGCCCTTCCGCTTATCATCTTGAATCTTCCTGCGCAGTTCCTCTTGCGCCTGCCGTTTCCTTTCTATCTCCTGTTGAACATCCGCTACCTGCGCGGCAGAAAACCCGGTCATTGATAATGAAAACAGGACTATAATGCTGGCTAACCATACCTTCATTCCGTTCGTCCCGGGCTAAGCTTATTCAAACTCATCCGTCCACTGATCAGACCCACAGCCAGGCCTAATCCCGTAATCGCAAATCCCAACCAACGACCAAATGGTAATACCTCCAAGCCAAAAGCAGCCTGCAAATGATCGCTTAAAAACCCCCACGAGGAAGAGACCAGAGAGACCGCCAACAAACTGCCCAGAAACCCCAGGCAAAGACCTTCCAACAGAAACGGCCCCGTAATGTATCCCCGCCCAGCGCCCACCAACGTAAGCGTCGCTACTTCTTGCCCGCGGCCAGAAAGAGAATAACTTATGGTGCTGGAAACAACCACCAGCGTAGCGAGAAAAAGTAGTGACCCTACTCCCAGGCTAAACCACCAGGCAAAATTACTTAAACCAAAGAGCCGGCCAAGCTCCTCGCGATAAGGAACCTCCTCTACCCCGGGCAACCCCTTGAGATAACGCACCAGTTCCTCTATCTTTTCACGGCCAGTAAGACCCTCTACCAGCTTCACCTGCAATGAAGCAGGTAAAGGATTCTCCTCCAAGCTCTCCAGCAAAAGCCGTGATTCCTCATCTCGGCAAAACTCACGCCGCGCGTCCTGCTTGGACACGTAAAGCACCTCGCGCGTATAGATATGCCTTTCCACGCGCGTAAATAACGCGTGCCGCTCTGCTTCTTCCAGATCGTCCTCCAAAAAAACCACCAGTTCCATACTATCCTGTACCGAGTGCAAAAGCTGCCCGACATTTTGTAAAGTAATAAGGAAGAAGCCCAGCACCGACATCGATACCGCCACGGTCAAGACCGATATCAGCGCCGCGCCGGGATGGCGGCGCGTGCTTACAGCGATCTCGCGAAACGACCAAATTATTCTGTTGACTAATCCAAGCATCATTATCCTAAGTCGCGTGTCCCGCGTCGCGAACCGCGAGTCATGCAAGACCCGAGACGCGTAACCTGCGACACGTGACAAAATACTTTTCTAATATCGCTCAACAGCCTTGCCATCCTTTAGCACGATCACTCTTGCCGCTACATTGATCTGTAACGATGTGTCTTTAGTGCCGACAACCGTGGTCAGTCCTTTGCCGTGCGCTTCACAGATAATATTCATAACCGACCGGCTGCTGGCGGCATCTAAGTTAGCCGTCGGCTCGTCTACCAACAATAGCTTGGGCTGCACGGCCAACGCCCTGGCCAACATTAATTTCACCTGCTCTCCTCGCGCCAGATCAGCAGGTAGCGCCGTTTTGAATTCCGCCAGGCCGAATGTATCCAACCAGCGCGCGCATAACGATTTCACTTTTCCTCTTCCCGCGTCCCTCACACGCAAAGCGAAAGCTATATTCTCTTCTACACTGCGATCGGCTAACAACGATACCTCTTGCGGCACCAAGCTCACTTCCCGGCGCAAAGCGACCCGCCCCCACTCATCAAGACCGAGTATGTTTTTCCCCGCGACAAGGATCTGACCGGAATCCGGCGGCAAAAAACCGGCGATGATGCGCAATAAACAACTTTTACCACTGCCTGAATCTCCGCTCAACGCGACAAACTGACCTTGATGGATGCGCAGCCCCAGTTCATCGAAAACCACCCCTTTGGCGGGGAAAGACTTATTGAGATGAAATATTTTAATCATTATCTTTTTTGATACTTCTTCTTCGCCGCTAAATGCCCCTGATAATCCACGCTAAACTCGTGCCGGCCATCGCCACGGGAAACAAAATAGAGATAGTCCACCTGTGCCGGATGACTGGCGGCCATAAGCGCACCAAGGCCAGGGTTACAAACCGCACCGGGAGGCAAGCCCCGATGTAAATAGGTATTATACGGAGACCGTACAGCCAAGTCTCTCTCTCGCAATCTCCGCCGCTGGTGACCGATAACGTAATTTACCGTAGCACAAGATTCCAGTCTCATTTTTTTCTTCAAACGGTTATAAAAAACGGCGGCGACCAGAGACAATTCCTCCGGCGCCTTTGCCTCTTTTTCTACAATCGAAGCCAGGATTACCAGTTTCCCTATTTGCAAACCAAGTTGTTTCGCCCGCGTGGCAAAATCCGCCGGTAATTTTTCGTGAAAACGCCCCAGCATCATCGCCGCCATTTTCGACGCGCTAATACCGCGGGGAATACGGTAAGTATCGGGAAAAAGATATCCCTCTAACCCCCCCCCCGCTATACCTTGTTCACGACTATACGCCGGATCTTGAACCAGGCGCAGAAACTTATCGCCATCCGCCAAGTCACGCCGCGTAAGCTCGGCGGCTATCTGCGCCGCGCTAGCTCCCTCCGGCACGGTAAAACAATGTAAAAAAACCTCGCCGCTTAACAAATGCGATAGGATCTGCCAACTGGACTGATCCTGCCGCAAGAGATACTCTCCCGCCTTGACCCTGGTATCGGCGCCCCGCAGACGGCCCAGCATCCGGAAGAGCTGCCTGCTGGAGATTAATCCTTGTTCCGCCAAGCGTCCTGCGGTACCACCCAGGCTCTCTCCCGCTCTGATCTCAAAGAACCGCAAGCCGGAAGCAAAAGGACGCCGCGGCACAAAGACGCCAGCAAACAAAAAAATAAATGTTATTCCGGCAAGCCCGATACAGACCCAGGTCAAGTGTTGCCTGGTTAGACTAGCAACGTATTCCCGAATACCGGGCCTAGGGATATATCGTCGTCTCTTTCGTTTTCTCACCATTATTGTGATAAAATCCGCTGATCAAGTCTCGGGAAAACCTTTTTCACCACGACGTCATCCGCCTTTGTTTAAACTACGGCGAGACAAGCAACGTTTTTTCTTTTCTAAAACCAACGTCATGCCGTTATCCAAAAAAGCCGTTAACGTCGTGTCGTTGTGGTAAAAGCCGTTCCTCTGTGACCTCTGTGGCTAAATTGCCGTTCCCCCCTGCTTCGCATCCAGGTAATCCTGCAAGATCACCGCCGCGGCAACCCCGTCAGCCATCTGCCGCTGCCGCCGGCTGTCAACCCCCGCCTCTTTCAGCGCCTCTGTCGCGGCAAAAGTAGAAAGTCTTTCATCCCAACCGACGGTCGCTATGCCAAGTTCTTTTTCCAGGGAACAACGAAAAGCGTCCGCCTCCTTGGCCATCGGCCCCAGAGAACCATCCTGCCGCTTGGGCAGCCCCACCACTAAACGCACCGGTTCATATTCCGCTATTATCTGCCTGAGCAGGTGCAAAAAACTGCCGTCATTGGCCAGTGTTTTTAACGCGTGCGCAGTAGCCGGCTCATCGTCCGACACCGCGATGCCGATCCGCTTGCGTCCGTAATCGATGCCTATTATTCTCATTCTTAATCCACAAATTTCTTCACCACCAAAGAGTAAGAGACCCGGAGTTCACGGAGAAAACGTTAACTCTTTTCTCTTGGTGTCTTTGTGGTAAAAAGTTGTTAACGTCGTGTCGTCGTGGTGAATGCCTTTATCAAAAAAACAATCTGCGTACTCCGCAAATCAATTTCATTTCAGCGCTTTCTCCACCGCCTTAAAGGCCGCGTCCAGCTTACTGGCGTCGCCGCCGCCTTGCGCCATATCGGGCCTGCCGCCGCCCTTGGCGCCCATCGCCGATACCGCTTTCTTCATCAGCCCGCCAGCAGGGTGTTTCTTCAGCAAATTTTTCGTCACCATGATCAAAAGGGCCGCTTTCTTGCCGGACGTTCCCGCCAGAAAGATGATCCCTTCTTTCAGCTCGTTTTTTAACTTATCGCCAAGCTCCCGCAACTCGTTCATCTGAATGTTTTCCATAATCGCCGTAAGCAATTTAGTCCCCCCTATCTCCCTGGCCTGCTCGACAATCTCCCCGGACTTCTCGGCAATGTCCAGGGATCTTTTCTTTTTCTCCCCCTTCTCCAAGCTCTTCACTTTCTCCGTGAGCTGCTTGATACGCTCCGCCAGCCCTTCGCGATTCACGCCCAGTGCAGATGCCAAACTCCGCGTCTCTGCCTCGGCGCGCTGCACTTTCTCCACCGCTTTTTTTCCGGTCAGTGCTTCCAGACGACGCACCCCGGCCGCCACCGCGCTTTGAGAAAACAGTTTAAAAAAGCCTACATCCCCACTACGCTGCAGGTGCGTCCCCCCGCATAGTTCCAACGAAACATCACCTATCGACACCAAGCGCACCTTGTCCCCGTATTTATCCTGAAAAAAAGCCTTGGCGCCGCTCTGCAGGGCTTTTTTGTAATCCTGTTCCTCGCTCCGCACCTCCAGGTTCATCCTGATCATTTCATTCACTCGCGCCTCTATCAGGTCCAGCTCGCGCGCGGACAACGCCGCATGATGATTGAAATCAAAACGCAACCTCTCCGGCTCTACCAGTGAACCGGCCTGCTCCACCTGCTCGCCCAGGATTTCCTGCAAGGCCTGGTGCAGGAGGTGAGTAGCGGTGTGATTGGCCGCCGTATCAAACCGCACCCCGGGATCAACGCTAGCCTTTACCAAATCATTACGGACGATCTTTCCCTTGACGACCTTGCCGTGGTGAACAACGATATCGCCCGGTAACTTTTGCGTGTCAACAACCTCAAAATTTGCGCCCTTCGCGCTAACGCTACCCTTATCCCCCATTTGCCCGCCGCTTTCAGCATAAAAAGTCGTCCGGTCAAAAATAAGCGATACTTCCTCGCCCACTGTCGCCTCGGCCAAAAACCTGTTATCCTTGATTATCTCTTTTACCTTTACGTTCTCCGCATGTTTTTGGTAACCGATAAATTCCGTCGGCGGAAGTTCCAAGCGTGATAATTCTTTCATAAACTCATCATCAATAGCTTTATCCCCGCTCCCCTTCCAGGCGGCGCGCGCTTTATGCCGCTGCCCGGCCATAGCTTTTTCAAAAGCCTGACGATCAAACTTTAAACCGGCCTCGGCAATTATTTCCTCGGCAAGGTCATCGGGGAATCCGTGGGTATCATACAAGCGAAAGATCTCTTCCCCGGGAAGTTCTTTTTTCTTTTTCTTCTTCGCCTCAGCGATCAGTTCTTCCAAGCGTACAGTCCCGTCCTCCAGAATAGACGCGAAGCGCTCTTCCTCCCCTTTGAGCACGCGTGTTATTTTTTCCTGGCCCTTGCCCAGTTCGGGATATATACCGTCCCAGCCCTCGACCACGGCCGGCACCAGACCGTGCAAGAATGAACCCGTTGCGCCCAAGCGCACCCCCTGCCGCGCGGCACGCCTGATCAAACGGCGCAGAACATATTCCCGTCCCTCGTTGCCGGGAGTTATTCCCTCGGCGATAAGAAAACTGACCGAGCGCAAGTGATCGGCGACCATACGCTGTGAAGCAATATCCGATTCATTCCCGGCCTTGCCGGTGACACCCTCTAGCTCCTTTAGCAGCGGTATTAACTCGTCCGTTTTAAAAACGGTATCAACGCCCTGCAGTATTGCCGCGGTACGCTCCAAGCCCATGCCGGTGTCCACTCCCGGCTTTGCCAAAGGATTTTTTTTGCCGGACGCATCTTGTTCAAACTGCTGAAAAACCAGATTCCAAAACTCTACGAAGCGATCACAATCACAGCCAGGCTTGCAGTCCTTGCCGCCACAGCCGCCGCCCATATCCAGATACAGCTCTGAATCCGGGCCGCAGACGCCGCCGTTTTTAGCATCGACGGGTCCCCACCAATTATCATCCAAATAAACGATCCGTTTGGCGGGAAAACCCACTGTGTCTTTCCATATATCGTACGCTTCTTTATCAGAAGTATGCACGCTGACCCAGATATCCTGCTCCGGTATCTTCAAACACTCGCGCACGTATTCCCAGCCCCAAACGATAGCTTCTTGCTTGAAATAGTCACCAAAAGAAAAGTTGCCCAACATCTCAAAAAAGGTGAGATGACGCGGCGTGCGGCCAACGTTTTCGATATCACCGGTGCGCAGGCACTTCTGACAACTCGCCGCCCGGCGATAATCCCCGACCCCTATACCCAGGAACTGATCTTTAAACTGAACCATACCGGCGCTGGTAAAAAGCAGGGTCGGATCATCGGGGACCAACGAAGAACTCTTTACCTCCCGGTGGTCCTTGGTCTTGAAGAAATCTATGTAACTTCGGCGTAAATCGTTAGTGGTCATTATTCGTATCTCGCTTGCCTCTAAACAGGCGCCTTTCCTGGTATTTGGTCGTTAGTATTTAGTATTTGGTTGCAGACCAGATACCAAATACCAACGACTAACGACCAGCTTACTGCTCACTGCTTTTTAAGGCTTGCTCAACAATTTCCCATTCAAATCCACGCCGCAGTAAATAATCCTGAACTTTCTTTTTTTCCTGTAGCGTCATCTCCGTTTTACCGGCCAGTTTTTTCTCCGCAAGCCGCACAGCCGCCTGCAGGCTGTCTTCACGCGGCAGTTCCCGTTCCAGCGCCGCGTCTATATCCCGGCCTGATACTCCCCGGCAAATCAACTGTTGCCGCACAAGCTTTGCGCCGCTCTTCCCGCCCAGCGCTTTACCCCGCACCCACTGCCGGGCAAAATCAGCATCATCGATCTTGCCTCGCTCCGTTAATCCTGTGATCACCCACTCGGCCACCACTTCCTCTATCCCCGCCCTGGCCAATCGATCGGCGACCTCCTGTCTACTGCGCGGCCGATAGTCAATGAAATGCGCAGCTATTCCCTTAGCGCGCTGCAACGCGTCACGCCGCTGAAGCTCCGCCAACTCATCCGCGCTGAGCTCCCGGCCCTGTTGTAGGCGCAGCTCTCTTAACGCGCTCTCGTCCAAGCCGCCCAATGAGCTCCCATCCGAAAGCGAGACAACATAACTGCCGCCGCCCTTTTGGGAATAGGTAACTTTCTCTATTATATTAGGCATCAAACAATATAACCATCCAATCTAAAAGATTGTAACACGGACAAAAATATGACTCAAGCAGATTGGGTCACACAGGTGACAACGGTGGACAATAGACAAACAAAAGAAGTGCTGCGACTAATACAAAACAAAGTCCCGTAAAACATAAAATTCAGTTATGGACATCCACAAAATAGTAGATAATGGAAAGTGAATCTGGATTCATATATCGATACCGCAAAGAGTACATAAAGGCATCAATAAATTGGCCGCTGGGAACTATTTTCTCATCGAACCCGGCCAAGGTTCGACTAGTATTGATTCTAGCCACGCTTGCGATTAACCCAATTAACTCATTCACGAGTTTTCCCGCATTATTATGGCTTTTATAAAAGTTGCCCTTTGTCCGAAATGGCTTTAGCTTTGAAAGCCAATAGGTCAGGTAACCCGATATTTTATGACTGTCGATATACTTGATTCCATGAAAATGATGCAGCCTATCTACGTCCCGCCAATAGCGTTGTACCACATCTGCAAGCACATAGTAATCGACATCTATTTCTCGGGCGGGACACTTGAAAATACTTCGATATCTCAGGAAGGCTCTCTCTATCACATCATACGTGCCACTATATTATTCAGCGCTTAGGCTTTTTTTGGCCAATGTTTTCTATACATCCCCTTAGAGTGGTTTCTGCCTCAGTCCCCAGATTATCAATCTCCTTCATCCACAGGGCGTAGTCGGTCCTGTCACTGGTATTCTTGAGACTCCAGTTAGCATGCTGCTTCTGTCCTGCCTCTTTGCTAATCTTTACGACTTCTTTGTAAAATGACATCTCATTCCTCCGCTAAGAGGTTAAGGAAAACGAACTCGTTTCGCCGATATACTCCATGACACCTGCAAATACGCGCATAACTCTCCAGCCGATTATCTCACTTCTCTCGTTTCAATGGCAAGAACTTTTTAGTTTTTTTAGCAATAGCTGTCAAATATGCCTTTACTGCTCCGCAAAAACCTATTTCCAAGGCATCGGCGATCAAGGCGTGACCGATGGATACTTCCAGGACGCCAGGCACTGCTGCCAGGAACTCCGGCAGGTTTTCGAGGTTCAGGTCATGCCCGGCATTAAGCTCTAAACCAACTTCTTTCGCGGCTTCTGCTGTACGAATATAATCGGGCAAACTTTCGGCTGTCTTTCCCTGACGATGCGCGGTCGCGTAAGGCTCAGTGTATAACTCCACGCGATCCGCCCCCAACTCGGCAGCCAGCGTCATATTTGCCGCCACCGCATCCATGAAAAGACTCACCCGGCAACCAAGCTCTTTAAGTTCTTGGATCAGCGGGCGTAATTTTTTGGCGTCCCGAGTCAGGTCCCAGCCATGATCGGAGGTAGCCTGCGCTGGATCATCCGGCACCAGTGTAGCCTGGGTAGGCTTGACCCGCCGCAGAATCGGCATCAAATGTTCCTGGAGGGGATTCCCTTCTATGTTGAATTCAATCTTCCCAAGCATTCCCCTCAATTCGTCCACGTCCGTTGCCCTGATATGACGTTCGTCCGGTCGCGGATGCACCGTAATCCCGTGAGCCCCTGACTCTATACAGACACGCGCGGCCGCCAGGACATCCGGAATACCGATATCACGCTGATTACGCAACAGCGCGACTTTATTAAGATTGACGCTGAGTTTTGTTATTATACTCATCTTCAAGTCGATTGGTTTGTTTGCAAACAAACACCTTTTTTCACCACGACGACACAACGCAAGCCAGTCGTTAGTCGTTGGTATCTAGTATCTAGTTTGGCTTACGAATTTAGCTGAACGCTATACGCAATACGATACGCAGTCAGCAACCAGATACTGCCTTATGTCGTTATCCAAAGAGAATCTTTTTAAGTTGCTCCTCTGTGTTCGGCGCTTGTCCCGCCATCATGTCAGCCATAGCGCCGAAGGGACGAAGGCTGAAGTCGAAGACGACGGCGAAAGTCCATCGAAGGATTATCCAAATAATAATCTGCTTGCCCTTCGTAGCCCCCCTTCCCGTCTTCCGACAGGAAGACAGGGGGGCGAAGTAGGGTGAAATCTGTGTAATCTGTGGATTACTGCCTTTGGCCGTTATCAAAAAAAGTAGTTAGCGTCGTGTCGTCGTGGTAAATGCCGTTATCTGATTTTAGGGAGAAACGATTGACGCTAGCCAACCCTACTCTATCGACTCTAAGCGCACAGTAACCTGTAAAGGCGAGAACGTCACCAACTGTACCGCTTCACTGGTAGGCCTGACGCGCGGATTTATAATAAACTCACCATTGCGGCCACAGTTGGCAAGGTCCACTTCGGCGATGAAATCGTCCTTGGTAAGAGACATCATCACACTGGGCGTCCCCCGGGCAGTAACCCTGACACTGTTTTCTATTTCTCCCACCAGCAGCGTCCCTGAGGGAATGTTCTTTAACTGCAGAGGAATATTTATATCCCGGATCATCGCTTTTTGACCGGTAAGATAACCCCAGAGCACAACCGCCAGCAATAAAGCGACCAGCTTTATTCCGATATCTTTTGTGATCATCGCCAGCAGCTTTTTCATCTTTTCGGCCTGGTAATATAAAGGTCTAATAGTTCGCCCAACGTATCTACGTCTACATTCTGGGTGATCTTTCCCGTCACCGCAACGGAGAGCGTTTTTCGCTCCTCGGAAACAACCACCGCCACCGCGTCTGATTCTTCACTCATGCCCAGCGCGGCCAGGTGACGCGTACCCAGCTTGGGTTTCAGCCGCGGCCGGTTAGCCAGCGGTAATATACAACCGGCGGCAACGATCCGGTTCCTGCGGACTATGACCGCGCCATCGTGCAACGGCGTTTTTTTAGAGAAGATGGTTACCAACAACTCATTGGACAAGTCGCTGTTGATAATGGTACCGTGGCCTTCGCGGATAAAGCTTTCCAGATTGTCGTCGCGCTCTATTATGATCAATGCTCCTATGCGCCGACGCAGCAATTGCTTGCCCGCCTGCACTATCTCATAGACCATGCGCTGGTCCCCCTGGAAGACGACCCGGAAGAAACCCGCTTGTCCCAGTTGTCCAACCGCGCGGCGCAAATCCGCTTGAAAAATCACCAGCAGGGCAATTACCCACACCTGCCACCAGGTACTGATCAACCAACTCAAGGTAGTAAAACGAAGCCTGTTAGCCACCAGCAATAGGAAGACCAGGACGAGAATAGTCAGCAAAAGATATAGCGCCCTGGTACGGCGAAATAGATTAAAGAAAAGGTAAAGCACCGCCGCCACAAACAGGATATCGAAGATACCCGCCAGCGTCAGACTTTCCCAGAGAAATCTTAGGTGTTCAATCATTGTTTCGTAGCTCGTTACTCGTAACTCGTAGCTTGTTCAGCTAAATCCAGAAGCAAAACCAAATACAAGATACTAGACACTAGATACTGCCTTAATACTGCCTACCGCCTGCCACACCTTCAACGCCGCTACCGTTTCAGCAACATCGTGCACCCGCAGGATATCAGCGCCCTGCTCCGCAGCCAGACAAGCGATCGCGACACTACCGGCCAGCCTGCTTTTTGCATCCTCTCCAGCAATCATGCTGATCATCGATTTACGTGACGCACCGATCAACAAAGGCCTGCCTAACTTTTTTAAACGTGATATACCACGCAACAAACTCAGATTATGCTCCAATTTCTTGCCAAAACCTATACCCGGGTCCACTATTATCCGTTGCCGGCTTACCCCAGCCTGTACAGCCGCGCTAATTCTTTGGCGGAGAAAATCAATCACCTGCCGCAGTACATCAGCGTAGCGGGGGTTCTTTTGCATCGTACGCGGCCGCCCACGCATATGCATGATAACCACCGGCAACTCTAATTCGGCCGCCAGGCGCCGCATCGCCGCCGCCCGCAAACCGCTGATATCATTGATCAACCGAGCCCCGGCGTCCGCTGCCGCCGCTACTACGCCCGGTTTGTAGCTATCAATAGAAAGGGGGATCTTAAGCTGGGTGGACAACCGCTTGATAACCGGCAGCACCCGTCGCTTCTCTTCCTCCTCGCCGACCGGCTGCGAACCGGGACGGCTGGACTCCCCTCCTATATCTATTATATCCGCCCCCTGCGCGGCTAGTTTCTCGCCCTGAGCAATCGCCCGGCCTGCATCAAAATATCTTCCCCCGTCTGAAAAAGAATCGGGCGTGACGTTCAGTATGCCCATCACCAGGGGACGTGCCTTAAAATCCAGTGAACCCCCGGGATAACTTAAAGTCCTGTTCACAGCTCGCGACTCTTTCCTGTTCGCAAATTACGTGCGACGATCTAAAAATTCCTTCTTCCTGCCGCGGAAAACGCGGAACCTTCGCGGAAAGCGCGGAAGGTTTAGGATCCAGGCCTTCCGCGGCCTCCGCGCAAACTCTGCGAGAACAGGTTTCCAAACACTATCTACGTAGATCAAACCCTTTTCTTAGTCCGGCGCTTGGCGGTCTTTGTTTTTCTCCGAGCCACCGGCTTTTTCTTCCCGCCAGATTTTTTAGCCGCCCGGCCATTGACGATAATGTCTATGTCCTTTGCCTCCAGCACCTCTTTTTTCAGCACGGCCTCAGCCAGAGCCACCAGCTTGGATCGATTATCCCGCAACAACTTCATCGCCCGTTTGTAACTGCTGCCTAATATTTGCCGCACCTCTTCATCAATAATTACCGCTGTCCGCTCGCTGTAGTTTTTATCCTTGGTATAATCGCGGCCAAGAAACACCTGTTGCTCACGGCGGCCAAATGTCCCAGCGCCCAGTTTCTTACTCATACCGTAACGGGTAACCATCCTGCGCGCCGCTTCAGTAGCTCGCTCCAGGTCATTTTGCGCACCGGTAGACACTTCGCCAAAGATCAATTCTTCCGAGGCACGCCCGCCCAGAAAAATGGTGATCTCGTTAACGATCTCTCTCCCGGTCGTCAAAAAACGATCCTCGGTAGGAAGCTGCAGCGTGTATCCAAGCGCGCTATGACCACGCGGTATGATCGACATCTTGTGAACCTGATTAACAGAAGGCACGACTTTACCGATCAAGGCGTGCCCCGCTTCGTGATAGGCAATGATCTTTTTCTCTTCGCTGCTGATCACCCTGCTTCTTCTTTCCGGGCCGGCGGTAACCCGATCGATCGCCTCCTCCAACTCATCCATGCTCACCGCTTTGCGATCGCGCCGCGAAGCAAGCAGTGCCGCTTCGTTGGTCACATTAGCCAGGTCAGCCCCGGAAAAACCGGGGGTGCGCTGGGCAATAACCCTAAGCTCCACTTTTTTATCCAAGGGGATTTTATGCGAGTGCAATTTAAGTATCGCTTCGCGACCGTTAAGATCTGGACCATCCACAACAACCTGCCTGTCAAACCTCCCCGGCCGTAACAGGGCCGGGTCCAATACGTCGGGCCGGTTAGTAGCGGCAATCAGGATCACGCCCGCGTGCGTAGCGAAACCATCCATCTCCACCAGCAACTGGTTCAAGGTCTGCTCGCGCTCATCGTGCCCGCCGCCCAGGCCGGCGCCGCGGTGCCTGCCCACGGCGTCTATCTCATCAATAAAGATGATGCAGGGAGCGTTTTTCTTCCCCTGCTCAAAAAGGTCGCGCACACGCGAAGCGCCAACCCCCACAAACATTTCAACGAAATCAGAA
>JAUXIB010000047.1 GCA_030621225.1 candidate division FCPU426 bacterium | reverse complement strand
ACCTTGCCGATCATGTCTCCTCACATTTCCAGGGAGGCAAGATCTTAAGCAATCCATAAAGTATCCCAAGAGGCAAAACCAAAAAAAAGATCGCCGCCAGCAATCCCTCCATCCCCAATAATTCCATCTTGTAAACCGTCAGCCCGCGAAAGCTCTTGGAGAAAAGCTGTCCACCGATGACTACATTCCAACGAGTGCTAAAAATACCGATCTGCACCAAAATGCCGGCGCAAAAATATATTATTCGGCGTAATTTATCATTGAGCCTGCTAAACTTCACCATCACCAGCAACCCCATCGGAACAATAGTACCGACAAGCAACTGAACGATGATCAAGCTAATAAACAAACGATTGGTCACCAACTCGCTTAGTATATGTATAGACTCCTCCGACTGATAGAGCCGATGAATAAAATCAAGCATCTCCAACGAGAAATCAATTATCAAGGCATATAGCAGGAAGTCTGCCGTACGTCCCAGACATTTCATATCCAGGCTCTTACCACGCGCCAAAGTAACTATCATATATAGGAGTAACACCAGTGCAATGCCGGAGACAATTGCCGAAAAAAGAAAAACCACTGGCATCAATACGGAGTTCCACCAGGGGTTGGCCTTGATCGAGCCAAAAATGAAGCCCACATAGCCGTGCAAAAGGAAGGCGGAGGGGATACCAACTATCGTGATCAACTTAACCGCCTTCTTGTCAAATTCCAGCGCCCTGGGCGAAACATCCCTGGTAAACAAGGAACAGGCCCGGTAGAACCAACGTTTGAACCTGCTTCCCTTCTGCCCCCAGCTAATAAATTCAGCTCGATAGTCAAACCATATCTCCAACAACAAAACCAGCATTAAGTACCAAAGATAAACAAAGGTAAACATCGCCATCGCCGACTTCGGTTGCGGCGTAAGGAACATTTCAAAGGCCCTCTCAGGATGACCTAAATGCGCCTGTAACGGCAGCGCTGCGATCAGCAAAAAAGATAGTGCGGTAAGCAGGGCCAGCCGATAAGTTGGCGCCACTTCCTTAACGTTAAACACCTTGACCAGCGAGGCAAGAATGAAGGCGCCGGCCACCAGTCCGGTGACATAAGGATAGACAACGATCAAGATACTCCAGTGCAGCTCCACCTCGTTCGGGTAGATGAACCCCGAAACGTGCTGTGCGGCCAAGTGCAAATGTTCTATTAACTTATCCATAGTCCTGTGTCATGTTACGACGCCATCTAAATGCGCGTAGTAGACCTTAGGCTCCGTGTTCAGTCCCGCCTTTAACAGGTGAATCTCATTAATCCGCCGAAATCGTGTCAAAGGACTACTCACTTTGTTGATGTTCCCAATCACCCGGGCTTGGCTAGGGCAAACTTCTACACAAACCGGGCGAAGCCCTTTTTTCAAACGATGATAGCAAAAGGTGCACTTGTCAGCCACCCTGAGCTTGGGATGCATATAACGAGCCCCATAAGGGCAGGCCTGGATACAGTAGCGACAACCGATGCAGTAATCTTTGTCCATCAGGACGATTCCCTCGGGAGACAGGTAAGTCGCTCCTACCGGGCAAACCTGCACACAGGGCGCTTTGTCGCACTGGTTGCACAGCTTGGGCACGAAGAAGCTGCGCATGATCCCCTGCCTTTCCTTCAGCGGCGGAAACCCATCAATACCGCCGTTCGGGCTCTCAACCGATACCTTGCCATCACGACGGATAACATACCTCTCTATCCAGGTACGGAAAAAGAATGGCTGCCGCGAAACATTATTCTCATTCTTGCAGGCATCGACACAACGGCCACAGCCAATACACTTCTTTACGTCCACCCCCATGCCATAGTAACTCCCCCCCTCGTTTTTCTTGCCCGCGGAAGCGCGGCAAGCGGTGGACAGACCAAGGCCCAGTGGCAAAACGCAAGACGGCATCATGCGCAATAAGCGCTCGATGAATTTTCTTCTGTCTAGCTTCTTAACCATAACCTTTACTCCCCTTGCGGATAATGCGGCAAGTGGCATTCCCAGCAAAGATACATCTCACCGTGCGTATCCGACTTTATCTGGGGCAGTCCCTTGGCTTTTCCTTCCGGCCCCGCGTGACAGCGAACGCAGACTTCCTGAGTCATCAGTTTGCTGGGTAAATTACCGCGCGGATCCACCTTATGTTTGGGATCAACCCGGTGACAAGTCTCGCAACTAAGCTTAGCGTGCAGCGAAACCGCTTTCATGCTATCAATCGCCCGGTGGCAACCCCGGCACTCGGTAGGCGAATGCGGCGGCCTGGGGTCATGGGCATCGTGACACTCAAAACAAAGTTTGCCAGGATTGTGCAACTGCGGGTCCACCTGAGGAAATCCGGTGGGTCTGGATACCAGATAGCTATGACAAAGCAAACAGTAGCCGCGCTCACGCGGCGCTGGCATTTTATTATCCCCGCCGAGTTCAATATGTTCCTGTCCCGGGCCGTGACATACCTCGCAGTTGAGATTGCGGTGGTAGGAGCTATTGATCACCTCCCGGTGCGCTTCGTGACAATCGCCGCAAGCCTCATGCCCGGCGTACCGAGCGGGGTAGGCGGCTTCATCCTCCAAGGACTCCCCCCGGTAATGACCATACTCATAGAATGTCTCTGGAATAAAAAGGCTACGCAGACCAACCATCGCAATAATTGCGATAACAATAACCAATCCCAGCCGTTTGATTTGCTCGGGCACTTAAATTCGCTCCTGCCCCCGCGAAAGATGCTTATCAACCAACCAAACCTATCATTTCGATAGGAATTATTATAACTATAAAACTTTAGCGCATAAAAGTCAATTTTAAAATCACCATGCATGATATAATATCATACATTGTCTATGGAAACAATTCTTTACAGGGACAGCTTTAGATTTAAGGAAAATATCATGCAATCATTCGCAAAATGGACCTCCTTTTCTTTTTTTGCGGCCCTCCTTTTGCTGTGCGTTTCTCACCCCCTTGCCGCGCAACAGGACACAGACTGTCTCGAATGCCACGCTGACTCAGAGATGGCCGACACCCTCTCCGCGCATGGCAACCCACTCTTCGTCAGCAAAAAAGCCTTCGTCGCTTCCGCTCACGCCGATAACGGCTGTGTCAGTTGCCACGCCGACATCGACGAACTGCCCCACGCGGAAAAGCTCAAGCTAGTCTCCTGCGGCGAATGCCATGATCAACAAGAAACTGAATACAAGGGCAGCGTTCACGGTATAGCCCAAATCAAAGGCCATACGGAGGCCGCGTCCTGCGGCGAATGCCATACACATCACGCTATCCGGCCGATCAAAGATCCCGCTTCTTCCGTCTATCCAATGAACCTGCCGGAAACCTGCGGCAAATGCCATTCCGACCCCAAGCTGGCCGAAAAGTATGACATCGCTGTTCCGGAAGCCTTTCAAGAATATTCACGCAGCGTACACGGACGGGGCCTGATGATGGGCGGTCTACTGGTCTCCGCCTCCTGCGCCAGTTGCCACGGCTCACACGATATCCATCTTAACGATAATCCAAAATCCCCCATGCACGCAAGCAACGTCACAAACACCTGCGGCGCCTGCCATGTCGGCGTCCTGCGCTGGTATAAAAAAAGCGTACACGGCAAACGACATGCCGCGGGAGACAATAAAGCGCCCGTTTGCACCAGTTGCCATCTCGGTCATCAAATCGCTAACCCCGAGCGCCAGGAAGCACAACTAGCCGCGCTCTCCAAATGCGGCGGCTGCCACGAAAAAGAACTGGCGACTTACCGCAAGAGCTATCACGGCAAAGTAACGGCCCTCGGTTACGCGGGCATCGCTAAATGCTCCGACTGCCACGGCATACATCGCGTATTCCACTCCTCCGACCCCCGCTCCACGGTGCACGAAAACAATCTGGCCACGACCTGCCGCAACTGCCATCCGGACGCGCCCGCCGCCATGGCCTCTTTCAAACCGCACACCGACTATCACGATAAAAAGGATTGGCCCGCCGGTTACTACACCTGGCTCTTTATGACCTTGTTACTGCTCAGCGTTTTCAGTTTCTTCGGCCTGCATACCATACTCTGGCTGATCAGAAGCGCCATTGACAGGAAAAACTCCCCGCCGCAGACCCCACTACATCTTGAGCCCTATCTCTACCGACGTTTTGACAAATTACATATGTTCCTGCACCTGCTGGTAATCGTCAGCTTCCTGGGCCTGGCGCTGACCGGCCTGCCGCTTAAATTCAGCTACGCCGGCTGGGCACATTCCCTGGCCCATTTTCTTGGCGGCTTCGAGTCAGCGGCTTATATGCACAGAATTTGCAGTATTATCACCTTCGGCTACCTGCTGACACACCTCATATATATTCTTCGCGCCTGGTATCAACGCGGCAGGAAGCTTGGATATCTACGCGTACTTTTCGGGCCTGATTCGCCTATACCCAGATGGCAGGACCTCAAAGACTTCCTGGCCATGACCAAGTGGTTCTTCGGCCAAGGAGCCAAGCCTTCTTTCGACCGCTGGACCTACTGGGAGAAATTCGATTACCTGGCGGTATTCTGGGGAGTACCGGTAATCGGGCTTTCCGGCTTGGTGCTCTGGTTCCCGGAGTTGATCAGCCATTTCCTGCCCGGTTGGGCGATTAATATAGCTATGATAATCCACAGCGATGAGGCCCTGCTGGCCACGGGCTTCATCTTCGCCATTCATTTCTTCAACACACACCTGCGGCCGGATAAGTTCCCGCTTGACCCGGTGATCTTCACCGGCGGCCTTAGCTGCAAAGAACTCGACCATGAAAGAAAAGTATTCAAAGAGCGAATGAGAAAGGAAGGCCGGCTGAAAGAGCTGGAACAGCAGCCGCCCAGCGCCGACTACATGAAAATGGTACGCGTGTTCTCTTTCGCCGCGGTAACGATAGGCAGCATACTACTAATACTAATGATAATATCCGCTTTCTGGCACTGATGAGCTCGCGCCCTGATCCGCGCCTCGATCCACGCCAACAGGGCTAAACGATCAATACAAGGAGCCAAACATGGCAACCGCCTCCCGTCGGTCCGGCAAACCAGCGCGCGGCAGGTCGTCCCGAAAACAGATTGTCATCATCCTCGCTTGTACTTTGGCGACTACCGCGCTCGCGCTTGGCTTAATCAACATCAGCATAGATAAATTGGCCCTTGCCAAAACAGGGAACGACTTGGCAGCCGCGCGCGAAATATATTCGGATATGCTGGATAACCTCCAATATGTCCTGAGCTTTACGGCCGATAACCATCGTTTCAAACAGATCTTGCTCCGTAAAACTACGGACGAGCTTCAAGTTGAGCTCTGCGCGATCAAGGGACGCGAAGGCCTGGACCTGCTTACCGTTACCAACGCCAACGGCAAGGTGCTCCGCCGTTCTTGCCGTTCTTTTATCAACGACGACGATATTTCTACGCTCAAACCAATCAACGTAGCCTTGACCGAGAAACGCGCCGTCTCCTCCACCGAGCTTCTCGACAAACATCTATTATTAAAAGAAGATAACGTAATAGTACAACGCACATGGATCGCCAGTCTAGCCCAGTCTGACAACCCGGCGGCCGGCGCAGGACTGCTGATGTGCGCCGCGGCGCCACTACTTGACAACACAGGAAACATAAGGGGCGTTCTCTTCGGCGGAGTGCTGCTCAACAAGAACACCCGAATAGCCGACAGGATCGCCAGGACGTTATATCACTCTACAAAATACAAGGGACGCCCCATCGGTAGCGTCAACATATTTTTAGCTGACTTCTGCGTCGCCACTAGTTCCCACGCTTCTGACTCGCCCATCTCTCTTGGCGCGACGGTGCCGGCGGAAATCCGCGATCGGGTAATAGTCCAGCGAAAATCATGGTCACTGCGTGGCTCGCCTTTCAACAATGACTACTTCGCGGCCTTCGGCCCGATCTTCAATTTCGAATCGCAAGTCATCGGCATGCTGGACACCAATTTGCTAGCGAAAAAATATGACGACATGCGTAAAAAAAGCTCTGTTTTTCTGGCGGCGCTAGCTTTGCTCGGATTTTTCCTCACGCTGATGTCTTTTGGACTGATCTCCCGATAGAAAAGTATCCGTGCTCCATTTAAAACAAAACGGGTTAGTTTTCACGCATATAGCAATAATACCTTCTATCCCTATCGCAATAGTATACTATCCAATAAATAATACCCTTCCCCTATAGACAAACTAAAAAACCAGGAGTAGACTTTTAGAAAGGGTGAGACAACATAGTTATCATAAAAACATTCAACCATTTATTGGAGGAATCATGAAAGCACAGAACACAGCAGCAGTCGTACCCGAAAACGCAAACGTCGGCTTTGCGGCCCGCACAGCACGCCTATTCAAAAAATTCTCGATGGTCGTTTACTTCATGATCTTGATAACACCCATCGTTCTCTTCCTGGCGCTTCTGCCGATACTAATGCTGGTATCACTTTTCACTGGCTAGCAAATGGATCTTAGGCTGGACGAAAAAACGCCGCGGCAGCGATTATGCTCCGCGGCGTTTTACGTCGGACAAGCTTGGCAAACTTCCTCCGGCAGACAGTTCACTATCTCGCGATATAGGCCTTGAAAACACCCGGATTTGTCTCATCAGCGTAAACCCTGAATCCACTATCGCGTGCCGCGTCGGGGAAATCACCTAAATCCTCCGGCGAAATAACCAGGTACATCTTATCGGCGGGCAACTCATCAATATCCTTTAACACAGTAGCTTTCAGATCGCCGCCACCCTCGACCAGCGCCTTGGCATCCAGCGTTTTCCATAGCTCAAGCCCCCTGATCCATTCCGGCACTGTCGAGCCAACGCACGAGCCCCCCGCATCCTGGCTACGCGTCGGCTGATCAATATTTTTCTCTGCCGCGTCTTGTCCCCTATCTTTCTCGCTCATACCTATATCCTCTATTATTCTTGCCCTGACAATATAGTATGTTGTACTACATACCACATCCATCGAATCCTTCGACTCACGTTGTTTGCTCAGGACCCCGTACCCGAGCAAAACAAGTGGCACAGGGTACAGGGCTACAAACTATTTAGCTGACCCACAACACGTGATTAGCTGGTTACTTCCTCTTCGCTTAAATAACAGGCTGGGTCCTCCGCCCAAAGATCACCATGCACCGCTTCCGCCCGCGCGCGGAAATTACCGTTGCACATAGCAATGTACTTGCACTTAGCGCATTTGCCTTTCAATAAACTCTGCCGGTCCTTCAACCCCTTCATCAATGGGTCAGTAGTATCTTCCCAAATCTCGGAAAGCGGACGCTGCTTGACATTGCCAAAAGTATGTTGACTCCAGAACTGATCCGGGTGCACGTTGCCTTCGTTATCAATATTGGCGATAGCGATGCCGGTACGATTGCCGCCGTTGCCTTCCAGCAATTCCTTAACTTCGGCCGCTCGTTCCGAGCCTTCGCGCAGCATGCGCTTATAAAGATATACAGCATCGGTATGGTTATCAACCGTGAGCACGTCCACGAACTTGCCCGCGTCAAATATTTTCTTAGTGCGGTCAATAATATAATCTAGTAACTCCTTCATATCCGCATGGCTTATATCATCCTGATCCATGGCGCTGCCGCGGCCGGAATACACCAAGTGGTAAAAACATATACGGGGTATCCCCTCCCGCTCAACCAGGTCCAAAATACCCGGCACATCCTTGAAATTATGCTTGGTAATCGTGAAACGCAACCCCACCTTCTGATCCACCGCCCGGCAATTCCTGATCCCCTCTATCGCCTGATCAAAACAACCCTGGAAGCCACGGAATTTATCGTTGGTCTCGGCCAGACCATCCAGCGAGATACCCACGTAAGAGAAACCATGCGCTTTCACTTTCTCAGCCAGGCGCGGCGTGATCATCGTACCGTTGGTCGAGATCACCGTACGCATGCCCCTGCTCTTGGCCAGATTGGCCAGTTCAAACATATCGCCGCGTAAAAACGGCTCGCCGCCCGAGAAGAGCAGCACCGGCGCTTGATAAGCCGCGATATCCTCGATCATAGCTCGCGCCTCAGCCGTGGTCAACTCGCCCAGGTAGTCACGGTTTTCAGAATCCGAATAGCAATGAACACATTTTAGATTACATTTGCGCGTACTGTTCCAGACGACTATCGGTTTTTGTTCGCTCTGCTTACGTCCATAACGAAGTTTGTCCCCCGGCGTCTCGGCGCCGCAGTATAGTTTACTGATGTTTATCATTTCTCTCCTCGTTCTGCGTATAGCGTATAGAGTATAGCGTGTCGCTGATCAACGCTGTACGCTATACACTATGCGATTAAATCCCCCGCCCCTTTAGCCAACATCTTCTCCGCCAGATTCCTGCCCAGCATTTCCGCGTCTTGGGCCTGGCCACCTGTTTCCATTCTAATCACTTCCGAACCATCAGCAGCCGCGACCAGCGCGCTGAGAACCATCCCTTCCCCGTCTATGACAGCATACGCCGCCACCGGCGAATGGCAATCCGCGCCCACGCCGCGCACAAACGCTCGCTCCGCCAATGCAGCCAGCATGCTCGGCCCATGATTCAGCTTGAGACAAAGCTCCTTTATGGCCGCGCCGTCTCGCCGCACCTCCAAGCCGATGATCCCCTGCCCCGCCGCCGGCAGCATCAGTTCCGGCGACAACACCTCCGTCGCTTGCTCCTGCCAGCCCATACGTTTTAGACCGGCCATCGCCAACAGTGTAGCCGCCACTTCCCCGGCCGCGACTTTACACAAGCGGGTATCCAGGTTGCCCCGCAAGGGCACGATCTCCAGGTCAGCACGCAAGCGTTTGATTTGAGCCGCACGGCGCGGACTACAAGTGCCAAGCTTGGCCCCTGCGGCAAGCTGATCAAGCTTCACTCCGTCTGAGATCAGCGCGTCTCTCGGATCTTCGCGTTCCAGCACCGCCGCCAACTCCAACTCATCCGGAATAACTCCCGGCAGATCCTTGAGCGAATGGACTGCCAGGTCTATCCTCTTCTCCAGCAAAGCTTCTTCAATTTCTTTGACGAAGAGACCTTTGCCGGAAAGCTGTTGCTCGTTGCTCGTTGCTCGTTGCTCGTTCTGAGGCAGCATAACTTCGGACAAAGGACGGTCGGTGAACTTGTCACCGGAGGTTTTGATAAGCTCAAGCTCGACAGTAAGCTGAGCATCAAGCGCTCTTAGTTTACTCGCCAGATGCTCTGCCTGCCAAAGGGCCAGCTTGCTACCTCTTGTGCCAATCCTTAATATTTGCATAACCAACTCCTGTATCTTGTATCTCGTATCTTGTTAGGCCAACTAGATACCAAATACCAAATACTAGATACCGGCTTTACTCCTCCAACTTAAACAACCGCCGCACCGCATCCACCTCCAGCAGCCCGCCGCGCTCACTGCCTAGCTTCTTAAGCGCCACACTGGGCTCGTGCAGTAACCGCTCCACCAGCCGCCGGGTGTATTCCTTGCGTTTAGCTTGCTCGGCAGCGTTATCAGAAGTGCCAAAGAAATCCACCATCTCCTGCTCGCCCAGCGCCAACAGCTTCTGCCGCAAACGAACGATGGTCGGCGCCACCTGCCGTTCAGCGACCCATCTCTTGAAAGCCTCCAGTTCCCCATGGAGGATTTGTCCGGCCGCCTGGATCGCCGCCTGGCGTTCGCGTTTGTTTTGCTCTGCCTGCGCCTTCAGGTCGTCGATATTATAAAGAAAGATGCCGCTTAATTCTCCGGCGGACGCTTCAATATCCCGCGGCACAGCGATGTCCACCAGGAACAGCGCCCGTCCCTTGCGGCCCTCGGCCGCCTCGGCCAGCATCGTCCGGCTGAGTACCGGCTCCTTAGCCGCGGTCGAGCTGATCACAATATCTACCTGCTGCAACACCTGGGGCAACTGAGCAAAGCTCAATGGCTTGCCGTCTATTTTTTTCGCCAGAGACTGGGCCCGGGAGGCCGTCCGGTTAGCGACCAGAATATTCCGGACGCCCTCCCGTTTGAGACAACCCACCGTCTCCAGCGCCGTCTCGCCGGCGCCGATCACCAGGATCTTGGCTTGGTGCAACTCACCAAAGATCCGCCGACCAAACTCTACGGCCACGTAACTCACCGAGACCGGTTTCTCACCGATCGGCGTTTCGCTGCGGGCTCGCTTGCCACTGCGAAAGGAATGTTCAAAGAGGGTGCGCAGCACCGGACCAAGCGTACCCTGCCGGTCCGCCAGGCCGTAGGCATCCTTGACCTGACCGAGAATTTGCGGCTCACCAACCACCATCGAGTCACAACCAGCCGAAACACGAAATAGGTGCGCCGCCGCCCATTCGCCACGGCGCAACCTTACCGCCCCGTCCAGTTTCTTCTCGCTCAAGCCGCTGATGTCGGCCAATATCTGATTGAGCTGCCGACGCGCCGCCTTGGGCTCAACGGTGCTGTAGTAACACTCGAAACGGTTACAGGTGGAAAGGATACACACTTCCTCAACACCCGACTTGACCTTAAGAGTGTGCAACAGACGATTAACCTGATCAGCGTCAAGGCCCAGGCGTTCGCGGATCTTGACCGGCACATCATCGTGGCTCAAACCGAGCATGTATAGTTGGTTCATTATTCCACCCGTCAAACGTCCAAGGTCACACGTCAAAGGTCAGCGACGTTGGACATTCAACGTTTGACATTTGACGAATAGTTTTATCGCCCGAGCAAGCTACTCCCATGCCCCGGGAACAACACATTTACCCCTACGAAGGTCATAACGATCAATAGCACTCCCAACAACGAAAGCAGCATCGCACGACGTCCGCGCCAACCGATCACGGCCCTTTGATGCAGGATCACCGCGTAGATCAGCCAGGTAATGCTGGTCAGCACCACCTTGGGGTCCCAGGACCACCACTGACCAGTCAAACGACGCAGAAAATGAGCGCCGCTGAAAATACAAAGTGTCAGCAATATAAATCCCACCCCGCTGGCCCGATAAAAGAGACGGTCCAGGTCATCCAGGGGCGGCAAAATTCTCAGGTAGTGATCGACCTTCTTGCTCTTGAGCCCCCGTTCAAGCACGAAGTAAAACCCCCCTGAGAGGAAAGCTAACCAGAGAGCGGCGTACCCCAGAAAGGAAACTATCACGTGCAGGCCGAGGTCTGCCTTGAAGAAAAAAGACTCCGGCACTACCTCTCGTGGCGTTGCCAGAACGGCCAGGGTCAGCAGAATCACTGGCGGCACCAACCCACCGGCCATTATCACCGGTCTGCCACGGCGAAAGAAAGTAACCACCAGAATGACAGTGAAGGACCAAGCGAAGATCACCAATAGGTCACGCCAGCAGAAAGCGGGAAAATGACCCAGCTCAGCACTTCTGGCCACAATGTAGTAGGTGAGCAGAGCGATCACCAGCACCAACCCGGCAGCCGGAAACCCCCGTCCGATCTTGCTCCCCGTCCGGGCAAAAACAGCATAGGCCGCCAGAAGGAAAGTAAGCCACCCGGCGATCAGACTCGAGATCAATAAGTTTTCTACCATTGCTTTCTCCCCTCAATCCAAGTATTGCGTATTGTGTACCCTTCGACTCGTTTCACTCGCTCAGGGCAGGTTGCATTGCTTTCCTAACTACCAGCTACGAGCTACGAACTTTAGCCAGTCAATCCCCAACAGCCCGCTTTCGACACGTGACGCGTGACGTTAGACGGAATTCTTGAATTTTACCCATACGCGTGCAGTCCCGCCAGCAGAAAGTTCACGCCAACAAAGGTAAAGACAACCAAAAAGAGACCGATCAGGCAAAGCACCGCCATCCTGGTGCGCGAAACACCATAGGCGAAACGCAGGTGCAGGACGGTAAGATAATACAACCAGGTTATCAGCGACCAGGTTTCCTTTGGATCCCAGCCCCAGTAACGGCCCCAGGCGGAATTCGCCCACATCGCCCCGGAAATAATACCCAGCGCCAGCAACAGCACACCAAAAGTTACCATCTTGTGGTTAAGATCCCCCAGCGCCTCCAGTTCCGATTCTTCCTTGTTTCCCCAGCGCATGGCAAGCAACTTAAGTAAATATCCCCCCACGGCCACGCCAAACATCACTAGGATAGCCGCCAACTGCCCCTTGATCAGCCAGGCAAGCAAGCCGAACGATACCGTTATCCCTACAGCGACCCCCCAGAGAACGCGCGAACTGAGATACTTGGCGTCAGTCTTTGTCCCCAGCTTACCCCGCTTAAGCAGGAGAAGATACATCATCGAGGCCGCGAAAGCTACGGCCAGCGCCGCGTAGGCTATAAAGCAGGTAACCACATGAAAGGTAAGCCACTGGCTCTGTAGGGCCGGCACCAGCGGCGCCGCCTCGCGCGCCTGTTCCGGCAGCAGGGAAGCTATTCCCAAAGCGATCAGGGCCAAGGGCATCACGAAAGCGCCGACCGCGCGGATCTTATAGATCCGCTCCACGACCAGATAAATGGCCACCATACACAGTGAAAAGAAGACCAGCACCTCATAGGTGTTCGAAAGCGGCACATAACCACCAACCCGCCAGCGCAAAATGATCCCCGCCAGCTCTAACAGGCAACCAAGGACAGCGAGCGCATAGCCGACCGTCACTACCCGTCTCACCAACCGCGCGGCATAGAGCATATAAATGACCGTTGCGGCCACGTACAGGAAAAACGACGCATTCAGTAGTAGTTGCCAACTCATTATTTTTCTCCCTTGATATCCGACACTATCTTCTTGAATATCTCTTCCATTGAACCACGCGCATTACTGGCGCCGATCAGCGTTAGTTTCGTCCCCTCCTGCAGCACCCAGATCCGTCTGAAGGGCACGTAGAAGGAAAGGAAAAAACCCAGGACCAGGATCACACAGCCAGTGTATACCAGAGGTACGCTGGGATCACGCACCACCTGCATACCAGAGTAATAACCAGCCGATTTATCCCGCTCCAAGTGCATCTCAAAGGGCAACTCACCGCCATGACCGCCAAAATCAGGATAGTTGGCGAATATCCAGCTATGCCCGGCCTTGCCCTCAGCGGTGGTGTAATGGATCTGCACCGCCGGATTGTTTGGCCGATGGGAACGCGTAGCCGGCTTACCCTCATTCATCATAAAGTCAGCGTAGTATCCTGCCACCTCGATCACCATGCCCTTCAGCTCCTTCCCCGCGGCCCGGGAACCCGGCTCCGCCGGCAAGCTGGCGATGGTATTATGCGCCTCGTCTTTGACGTTCAAAACATAGCTGCCGCCCCGCTCCCCGTAGCTCGACTGGTAGAAAACAATCCCCTCAAACTCCAAGGGATCGTTAACCTCGATCACCTTCTGAACCAGGTTCTCCTCGCCACGACTGATCACCAAATCACTCTGGTATTCCTTGGGCCGCCCGTCCGCATAGAATTCCACCTGGAATTCGTTCAACTTGACAGAGAACCCCAGTTCGATGGGTTCCCCCGTTCCCTCGCGATAACACAACTGGCTTGCCTCTCCCTCGTTAAGCTCCAGATAGCCGCGAAAACCGGCCAGTCCACCGACCATCGCGCCAACCATTATCGTCAGCAGACCGAGGTGGGTAACATAAG
This sequence comes from candidate division FCPU426 bacterium, assembly GCA_030621225.1. Lineage (GTDB taxonomy): Bacteria > Oederibacteriota > JAUXIB01 > JAUXIB01 > JAUXIB01 > JAUXIB01. The sequence continues at coordinate 875 of JAUXIB010000047.1, read as the reverse complement.
CGCCAAAACGACCGAACAAACCCCGCCGAGCATAGAGCAGTTTACCCCGCCCAGCTAGCCGATAACCACCGGTCGCCAGGGCCTGGACCAATCGGGTCGTACTCGTGCCCTTGGCCACGCTGACCGTCAAGCGGTTCTGGTATCCTGACAGCGCCTTGACGTCAGACAACCGCGATTCCGCTTTCAACGATCTGACCGCAGGGCCAAGCCGCAAAAGACTGCAGGCCAGGAGGTTAAACCACATCAAAGCCAGCACGCCAAAGAAACCATAGGAATGATAAAGATCGATCCGGCCGATAAATGTAAAAACATGAAATAAAAAATCGCCGTATTTGTCACGTTGCACCGCGGCATCCCCGCCGCTAACCGCCAGAGTACCCAAAGCGGAAATGATCAGCAATAATATGGCCAGAAAAATTGCCAGCCTGGGTGAGCCTAATTTTTTAAATAATTCTCGCATGTTACTCCATACTTAATACTGTTCGAAAACGTTTTTTCACCACGACGACACGACGTTTTTTAAAAACACCAAGCCACAGAGGTCACAGAGGACACAGAGAACATCTCTTTTTTGGATAACGCCAACAACGACCAACACCTTTCTCACCACGACGACATCCGCCTACGCACTTCGTGCTACGGCGAGACAAGCAACCAAATACTAGATACTAAATACTAAATACCAATTAGTCCACCGCCCTGACAATAGTTCCCCCGCCGATCACCTCATCCCCCCGATAAAAAACCACCGCCTGCCCGGGAGTGATCGCCCGCTGCGCTTTGCTAAATTTGACCCGCCAGCGCAGTTTTCCTTGCTTGCTGAGCCGCGCCGCGCACGGTTTACTACCGTATCTTATACTTGCTCTAACCGCCAC
>JAUXIB010000186.1 GCA_030621225.1 candidate division FCPU426 bacterium | reverse complement strand
TTGGCGTTATCCAAAAAAGAGATGCTCTCTGTGTCCTCTGTGACCTCTGTGGCTTGGTGTTTTTAAAAAAACGTCGTGTCGTCGTGGTAAAACCAGCTACCAGCAACTGGCTTAATCATATTTCTGGATCAAAACCCCATCCCGATTGAAATCATAATGCGTGTGGTTTACACGGATATCATAGTGCTGTGCCTGAGGATATTTATCCACCAGCACCCTGATCAGCCGATGCGCCATTTCATCCTCGTTCGGAGCAACCGTTCTCTCTCTGCCGCGCTCATCACTCAGGGTATATTCTACTCCCACGGCACGAACCTGCGCCACATCATCATAGAAACGGCTACGCCCGTACGTCTCCTGCCGCACCGACATCTCATACAGGTGCAGGTCACATAAACCCAGGTAGATTATTTCCCGAGGCACACTTGCCAGCTCAGACTCCACTACTTCCCGCACCACCCGTTGTTCCAGCATCAGCTCCCCACCCGAACGGCAGACCTTTTTCAAGGTCACCTCAACGCGCACCCGCTTCTCCGCCTCAGTGGCCTTCATCACGACAAGAGCGATGCCGCCGATTATCGCCAGCAGCAATAATAAAATCACCGCCAAGCGAGGCCAGTTTTTTAGCAGGTATTCCTTATTGAATTCGACCCGAAAGAAATCAGCTATGTTTATCTTCTGTTTTTCCATCAGCTCACCCTCCTTGATTTAAACCTCAGCCTAAAGTATAACAAAATAATCACAGAATCGAAACAGGTTTTGTGACTGGTCGTTAGTCGTTGGTATTTGGTATTTGGTCGGTCGTTCCGACACTCCAATATATAAAAAGTTTCGCCGCTGACTAAATCCTGCCCCCCGACCCCTGCCTGCCCTACGTAGCCCCTGCGTCTGCTTGTCAGCAGACAAGCGCAGGGGCAAAGTAGGGACCACCTTTTTCATAATTCATAACTCAGAATTCATAATTCAAGATTGCCCCCTGTATCCGGTTTCCTGTTTCCAGTATCCAATATTCCTTATTGACAAACCCCGGCCCATTACCTAACATAACCGAGTAGTATTCATCAACCCCTTAAACTCAATGGAGGTAAAGTATGTTACGAAGGATCTCTGTGTTTTTCCTGCTCTGCGCCATCTTGGTTTTGACGGCGCCGGCGTCGGCAGGAAAAGAAGAAGCACCCCAGGATTTCAAATCTTTTTTCAGTGATGGCAACCAAGCTATGGATGAAGGGCGCTGGAATGACGCCCTCGAATCTCTGGCCAAGGCCGAAGAGATCGCCGGCACCGACAAGAACGGCCGCAGCCCGGCAGCGAACTGCCAGGGGCTTGTCCATATGAAAAGCCGCCAATGGAAAGAAGCCGTTCCCCACTTTGAGCGCGCTGTCAATTATAACCCCGAAAATAAGGTTGCCTTGAACAACCTCGGCCTGACCCTTATGAACATCCACCAGTACGGCCTGGGAGACTTGGACAACTTGAAACGCGCGGCGGAAAGCTACGAAAAACTGGCCGCGCTTGACCCCGACTATCGCGCCGCGAACCGTGAGCTGGTCAAAAAAATACTGATCGAAGCGGAAGCGCTCGCGGCCAAAACAAAGGCCGCCAGCGATGATAAAGATCTCCCGGAAGGGAAAGGCTACAAATTCTGGACAGGCCAGGGCGATGAGGCCGAGGGCAACGGCCAGTTTGAAAAAGCAATGAAGTGCTACGCCAAGGCCGAAGAGCAATCCGCGAGCAGCAAACACTGGGCTGCCAACCGCCAGGGCCTCTGCGCCATGAAACAGCGTGATTTTGCCGGAGCGGCGAATCAGCTCGAGCGGGCAACCAGCCTGGTCGCGGAGCCGACATCCAAAGAAGCGATAATCTTCAATAACCTGGGCACCGCCTATATCAACATCTACGAAAGCGGCACGGGTAACCTGCCCGAGCTGGAGAACGCGGCCAAAGCGTTCAAGCGGGCCAGTGAATTAAACGCCGACGATGGCAGGTTCAGCGCCAATCTCGCGTCTGCCGAAAAACGCATCGAACAGGAAAAAACCTGGACAAAAACGGACGGGGAAAAGAAGAAAAAGAAAAAGAAGAAGTAGTAAGCAGCAACAAAAAAGGGCAGCCATTGGCTGCCCTTTTTTGTTTATCCCCACGGGGATACTCGGGACTAGGTTCGTCGCTCGTCTATCGTCAATAGTCTATCGTTTGCTATCATCGACCACCAATTACCGATAGACTGCCGTTTGCTGACCACCATCCACTGTCCCCCGTCCACTGCCTGCCCGCCTCTGCCCCCATGTCTTCCTGTCGGAAGACAGGAATGGGGGCAAAGCAGGGTCTACTGTATACATATTGAGAATTCATAACTCATAACTCAGAATTCAGAATTCCTTACTCTTTTCCCTTCTTAATCATCAAATATCTATCTATTTCCCTGCCGACTATGCGCCAGGAAAAAAGCAGCGCCCACAGGTCGTCTAAAAAACCTATGCCAAAGATGAAATCCGGCACCGGGTCGATCGGACTGATCACCCATATCGGCAAAAGCAACAGCATCCAGCGGAAAACCGCGCTCAACCTGTAGTCCTTGTCCCACAACAGACGCCAGAATATGCCCGCACGGCGAAAAAAACCAGCAACCAGACCCGTCCGTTCCCCACCGCCCCGGCGAAATTTCACTTCTATTTCCTGATCAACACCACCGCTGATCTCACCGATCATCTTGCGACGCTCCCCACGGCCCGGGGCGTAGTATTCAACATCGATCTGCTTTTTCTTCCGCTTAGTAGTCATGATCGCACCATATTCAGCCGCCTGTAACCGTCCCGCTTTTTTTGTTCATTGTTCGCGGGATGTAGTATGTTGTGTGCTATTTGCTACCTACTACATACACCGAACTAGGAACTGCTTCAAGACAGGTAACTCAACCCTAGATAAACCTACTAGCGCTGAGATGAAAATATACCGACACCTGCCGCTCTGACTGTTCCCGGGAAAACCCCAGATCCAAACGCAGTAACTCAAAAGGCGCGTTTTTGACCGCCAGCCGCAGACCCAAGCCGCCGCCTAGCCGGGCGTCTTTAGGAAAAGCCACATGGTTGTACAGCCTGCCTACGTCCTCATACCAGGCACGGCCATAATCTATAAATAAAGACAACACCGGCTGATAGGCCCAACGATTTACTAGCGGGATACCCGTATGGGGGTGAAACTCCCGTTCAGGCCCAAGCAGATAAAATTGGTATTCCAACGTCCCCACCAGCACCCGGTCCCCCTGAAAGCGGTAAGCAGGAAAACCGCGCAGCGAAGACGAACCTCCCGCATAAAAATGCTCGTAATAAGGCAGATGCCCCCAGGTCCGCTTGGCGCTCAAGCGCAAAGACAATGTGTCTTCCCGCGCCGAGAGGCGCAGGCGCCCCGAAAACAGCAGGTCAACCAATTGGTACTGATACTCGTTAACCGCGCGGTCAGATAACTCCAGGTTCAGATCACAGCCCCATCCCGTCCCCTTCAGCCCCTGGAGATGTTTGGCCAGCCGTATCCCCGGCAGGCAAATAACGGGCGCGGTAACGTCCACGGCCATAAAAGCAAAGACTTCCTCCGCAAGCGATAGCTGCTCCGACCAGATCACAGGCCGAGCGAAGCGTACGCTGGGGCCAAAATATAGGTCTCGCGCCACCGACAATCCCATAAAGAGTTTGCATTCCCATCTCTGGAAATAAATCAATTCTCCCTCCCCGGATAAGAAAACTCTTTGTCCCGGCGAGCGAAGATCATAGTTGTCGCGCCCGTGTTCCTCATAAAAAGCATGCGCTACCAGCAGGGCAGGCCGACCTAAAATCGCTTCCGGGCGCCAAGCCAGGGACAGCTTGCTCTCTGCTGTAAAACCGTCAGCCTTGTGCAAAAACAGCGGCTCCGGCATATGATAAAAGGAAAAACCCGTGCTGCGCTCCGGCGGCACGGCAAAGGACGCGGCATAAGCCAACGGCACAAGAAATATAACGGCGAGTAAACCAACTATTGTTAAACGCATAGCGCCCTATTATAGTTCAGAAATGCCCCCAAGCAAAGAGAATCCGCATTGCAAGAAAATTATGAATTCTGAGTTATGAATTATGAAAACGGTGGTTAGTGGACGGGAGACAGTGGTCGGTGGTCAGTAGGCGCGAATTTAGCGTAACTAGATACTAGATACGAACCCTTCGACAAGGTTTACACTGAGCAAAGTCAAAGTGCTCAAGGCTGGTAACCAGATACCAGATACAGAGAGCTTAGCCTGGTAATGCACGCTGTACGCTGTACGCTATACTCTATACGCTGTACGCTGTACGGAAAACCGAGCTACTAGCTACGAGTATCGAGTCCAACGCCCCGCTCAAACAAAAAAAGCGCCTGCGTAAACAGGCGCTTTTTTTGCATGAATACTCACTTATTACCCATCTGCTCCCAGAAGCCGACCTTCTCCGGCTCAGCCTCAACTATATCTCCAAGCTTGACCTTGCCTTTCAGCTTTTTGTCCTTGACCTTGCACTTGGAGTAGTCATCCCCGGGATCCTCACAGATCTCGATCTTGCCCAGTTTCTCCTTGGTGCCCGGCAGCATCACCCCGGTCACCGGATGCTTGAACCCCGGCCCCTGGCGCACCACATGTAATTTCTTTTTCTTCTTCATCCCGGCGTCTTTGCCCAGATCGATATAAAGATATTCCGCCGTCTCTATCTTGATCACATAGCCGGTCAGCGGGAAGATATTAGCGATATCGTCGCGGAAAA
>JAUXIB010000251.1 GCA_030621225.1 candidate division FCPU426 bacterium | reverse complement strand
CCACCAACTTCGTTGGTGGACAATAATTGGTGTGGGGCCTTCGCCCCCATGCCCCACCACCGACTAAAGTCGGTGGATTGGGTTAGCATTCAATCCCCATCTATACAGAAGCGCCTTTTATCTTTTTCTTCTTCCCCCGGCGCATCGCCAGGCCATAGCTCACCCCGAAAAGGTCCATTTTACTCTTAATATCCTCGACGTCGAAGCTCTTGCTATCTATCTGCAACTTGGAAAAAATATCACATTCGTCAACTGGAATGCCCAACTTGTTGTTCAAGTACTTATCAATATTCAAGAGCTTGGCCCCACCACCGGAAATACTGATACGGCTAATGTTCCTTTGTCCACCGCTGGTCTCATAGAAATCGAACATGCGACGCAACTCAGAAAGCAACTTATTAAGCACCGGATTAAGCGCTTCGGAAATACGCAGACTCCGGTCATCTTGGGAGGGCAACGCAGAAAGAGAAATATCGTCTGATTCTATGATGACTCTCCCCTGTTGGCGTTTGAGCTCCTCAGCCTGAGAAAAACTAAGATTGAATTCCCTCTGTACCTCCTTGGTGAATTCGTTGCCCCCTATCGTGATATCACGCGAGAGCTGGGTAGTCTGCCCGTCCAGAATATTAACATTAGTCACATTAGCGCCAATATCGACCAAGGCTACCGTTTCGTCTTCCGCTACCTCTACGTTATCTTGAAAGGCATTCTGCAAAGCATAGCAATCAACGTCTATAATCACCGGATTCAAGCCAGCGGCATGGACAAGCTGTAGATGCTTATCGACCACCTCCTCTTTTGCTGCTACCAGCACCAGGCTTATCTTCTTCTGCCCCTCCCCTTCCTCCACCTCGCCCAACACCTCATAATCAAGAACCACCTGGTCTATCGCCAAGGGTATGTAATTCTCGGCTTCGTAGGCAATAACGTCCGGCAATTCTTCCGGCGGGATATACGGCAGCTTCACGGGCCTGACGATGACATCATCTCCCGATAGAGAAGTAACAACATTTTTGGTGCGGATATTATTGTCTTTAAAAAGCTTTTTGATCGTCTCGGCAACCAAGGTCTCCCGCATGTCCTCTTCCATTCCATCAATCACTTCCTGCGAAAGCTCGGCAACCCCCGCCGCGGCAAGCTTGCGATTCTCGCCCGTCCCTTTGAACTGCATGGCCTTAATCATCATTGAGCCGATGTCAAGCCCGACTAAACCTTTGGAGAAAATAGCATCGAGCATTTTCTTCCTATCCTCCTGATATACGTTGCCTTACGCCAGCCCTGCACATCCCATATATAACTTTATATTGTACTTCAATGATATACTAACACAATATACGGTAGCAGTGTCAAGAAAAAAAATATTATGAATTACTTTACCTTAATTGTCCGCGGAGAACGCGGAATCCTCGCGGAAAGCGCGGAAAAGCGCCGTTCCTCCGCGGCCTCCGCGATATTTCTGCGGCTTCCGCGCAAAATAACCCATTACCTAAAAGATAAGTTTACACTCCACGCCTAAAAGCAATCGCAGATAAGCCGCAAGCGCAATGAACGCCCCAAAAGGTAACTGGTCTTTTAGCTGCTTGCGACGCATGGCAATTAAAACCACTCCCCACAGCGAACCTAGCAAAAAAGACAGGAATAATGCCTCTAATACCATTCGCACTCCCAACCAGGGCCCGATGGCCGCGGCTAATTTCACATCCCCTAAACCCAAACCCTCTTCGTGCCGAAGCCATCGCCAACCGACATAAAGCGTAAGCAACACGCCCGCTCCGGCGAAAAAACCTAACGGATAGGAGACCGCCTGCATTAATTCCCCGCCAGAACGCAAGTGCATAGCCGCTCGCCACCCAGACACCAGAAGCCCCAAAGCAGCCAGCGGATAGCTGAGGCGATCGAGAATAAGCATTCGGTTGATATCAATAAAAGCAATTACAATCAGGAAAGAGGAAAGCACCACGTACAAGAAGAACTCCGAGCCAAAACCATAACGCAGATAAAGGCCGAGGTAAAAAACAGGGGTCAGAAACTCCACCAACGGATACTGGATCGAGAATGGGGCGCCGCAAAAAGCACATTTGCCGCGCAGAAAAAGATAACTGAGAACAGGAATGTTATGCGCCGGGCTGATAGCCCGCCGGCACTTGAAACAATAAGAAGCGGGGACAAGGACCGATTTACCTGCCGGCAACCGCCGAATGCAAACATTAAAAAAGCTGCCCAATAATGAGCCGAATATAAAAATGGCTGCAAACGACATACCGCTCGGACCCTGTTCCCCGCCCCTTGTACCAATTACTGGTAGCCGTAGGTAGTGTAAGAGTTATTCTTGGTGTCGGTGGCTATGCTGTTTACGTATACGTTACCCGTATTACTGTCGTACGCCCAACCGATTCCTAAGCCGGTCGGCTTTGTCAGCCTTTCTAACATCGCTACCGCATCACCCTCGGTTGTCTCATCACCACTGGGGTCGGTGTCGACATCGTTAGGCGCACCCACCTTAACCGCCGGTATCACATCCATGTAATTCGAGAACGAATGTGTAATCGCAAGAGTTGTCGGCCACGTGCCTTCCCAGTCACCATAATAGATGGAAGCTGCGGACTTCAAGGCACCGATGTTTCCCTTGGTTGCCGCCTCCCTGGCCTTCTCCAACATCTGCGCAAAGCGCGGAATAGCGATGGCCGCGAGGATGCCGATAATCGCAACAACGATCATCAACTCAATCAAAGTAAAACCCTTTTCTCTTTTCTTCATTTACTTTCACCTCCTTTCAGGATGGAATCAAGCCAGCTTGCCGTCCATCGACAAACCAACAAGCCTGTACGTAGTCTACACCCACTTGCCATCTTGTCAAGTGGGCAGACTCATTTTTTTCGTTTATTCCATATCACCCATCATGAACATCGGCTAGACCTACACTAAACTTACAAGCCA
>JAUXIB010000201.1 GCA_030621225.1 candidate division FCPU426 bacterium | reverse complement strand
ATCACCACCCTCACCCTTCCCTCTCCCTTCAAGGGAGAGGGTGTGTTTCCAACTCAATCCTCGCTAAGAACATCCTATACCCGCAATACTCTCCATCCCAATGGCGCCACCGGCCGTCGCGCGTAACGCCATAAGTGGCTCGCGCAGCAGCAATCGCTACTGCCAAATCTCGCGACCGCCTCCCGCGCAGCGCCGCTTCGCCCCAACCACCGGTGCGCGACACATTCAGCGACGCGACCACTCTTCAGCCACACCTCGATCACCGAGGCATGCGCCAACAAGTAATCTATGTGCCAGCGTGTTTTTTTTGCCTTACGCAGATGACGCCCCACCCGCCCGGCAAAACCTGCCTTGGCACTTCCCGTATAGCCGTAATACCCCTCGGCAAACGCTAAGTAGCCAAGGGCGCCAATCTTTATCCTCTGGGGGCGTGTCACCTTGATGACCAGGTGGTAGATGCCCTTGCCTTGCAGACTGACCCCTGACCCCCGACCACTGTTTCGTAGCTCGTAGCTCGTAGCTCGAGTCACCTTGACGTGTGACGTGTGACGCGTGACGCGTGACCTAGTAGGCATTCCTCCCTCTTACCACCTCCACCACCGTCATAAACAGTATCTTGATATCCAGGAATAGAGTCCAATTCTCACAGTAGTACATATCATATGTCTGCCGACGCTTCAGGGACGTCTGCCCGCGCAAGCCATGCACCTGTGCCCAGCCGGTGATACCCGCCTTAACATAATGACGGGTCAGATATTTCTCCATTTGATGTTGGAAGCGGTTGACAAAGAATGGTCGCTCGGGGCGTGGACCGACCAGGCTCATCTCTCCCCGCAAAACATTGATAAGTTGCGGCAACTCATCCAAGCTGAATCGGCGCAGGGTTCTACCCAACGGCGTACAACGTGGGTCTCCCCGCTTCGCCCAGCGCGGGCCGCTTTTTTCGGCCTGAGGTATCATCGTTCGGAATTTAAGCATCCGGAATATCCGCCCGTCACGACCCACTCTTTCCTGCCGAAAGAATACTGAACCGTGCGAACCGGTCTTTATCGCCAGAGCTATCAATAACAGCAGGGGGGACAAGACGATCACTATGACACCGGTCAAGGCCAAATCGAAACTTCTTTTTAATACCAAGTTCCAACCGGTCAGCGGAGTGCCTCGCACACCAATAACCGGCAACCCATCCAGGTCTTCCACGCTTGGCCGATAACTACAGATAGAGAATATGTCGGGGATGATCTTAATATTAACGTAATATTTATCACAGGTGGACGCTACCTTGAATAATTTATGCTGAGCACGCGGCGGCAACGCCGCGATCACCTCATCGACTCCGCCACCACCCAGCGCCTTGTCAATCTCGGCTATCTTTCCCATAACCCGAACCCCGCCGATCCGACTCCCCTTTGTGAGTTTATCATCCAGAAACCCCAACAGACTGTAACCCAAGTCCGGGTGGCTGCGCAGACGCTCGGCGACCAAAGAGCCCACTTCCCCCGCCCCCAGCACCAGCACTCGCCGCAAACCGATCCCGCGCCGGTAGAAGAAAACGCGAACACGGCGGTTCAGGTAGCGTATCAAGATCAGCCCAACCAGGCTGAACAGGAAAGCAAGAACCACCACCAACCGCGAATAAGAGAACCCACGATAAAAAGAACCCATAGCTATTACGACGACTTCGCCAAGAAAAGCGGCCCGAAGCAATAAAGCCATTTGCTCCACAAACCGGAAACGCCGCCGATAATCGTAGAGCCCAAAGGCCTGGAATATGATGATCCACACCAGACAAACCACTGCCGCCGCTTTAAGATATTCATCAAAGGCAGGCACCCCTTTAGTTACCGGAGCAAACCCATGCACAAGTTCCACACGAAAACGCATCAAGTAGGCAAAACAAAAAGACGCACCGATGGCCAGCGCATCTCCCAGCAATAACATCATGACGAAAAAATTACGCCATTTACTTTCTTTACTCCTCATCTCTCATTCTCCTCCGTCACCCCCGCAAAAACCGGCCTCCAGATCAAATCGGGAGCTTGCTTACGGCAACACACCCTTTATAAAACCCTTCATTTCCATCATAAACCGATTGCGGTCAAAGCGTGCTACGCTGCCTCGCATACGCACGGTGTGAAAAGACATCTTTTCCAAACGCCGCACAGCACGCCTCAACTCCGCCGCATCCTGACGTTCAAAGAACGTACCATTTATTCCCTCACGCACACTCTCCAAAGCTCCTCCCGCAGCATAAGCAACCACCGGACAGCCACTGGCCACAGCCTCTAACGGAGTCAAACCGAAATCTTCCTCCCCCGGGAATATAAGCGCACGCGCTCCGGCAAAAAGCTCCGCCCTTTTCTCATCACTTACCCTACCGAGGAATTCAATATTCTCCGCCGCACTGGCTCGTAACTTCTTTGATTCCGGCCCTTCTCCCGCCACCACCAGCTTCCGGTCCAAACCAGCAAATGCTTCCACCGCCAGATCCACCCGTTTATAGGGGACAAGCGCCGAAAGAACCAGATAATAATCTCCCACATGCCGTTTCACTTTTCGCCAATAGGCAAAATCCAGCGGCGGATATATTACCGTGCTTTCACGCTGGTAATATTTACTTATCCGCTCCTTAACATTTTGCGAATTAGCTATATAATAATCTGGGCGGACGGCCGTTCGCCGGTCCCAGCCTCGCAAATACTTTCTCAAGGATCCGCCGACCATCCGCATAAAAGCTCCACGTTGTCGCGGCCGAAAATACTCCTCGTACATATCCCAGACATAGCGCATCGGGGTATGGCAGTAGCACACGTGCATCGCGCCATGCCTCCGCTTTACGCCCTTGGCCACACAGTGACTACTGGAAACAACCAGATCATAGGCAGAGAGGTCAAAGGCTTCTATGGCCCGGGGAAACAAGGGAAGATAGTAACGGTGATCCCTGCCGGGAAGCCGCTGAATAAAAGAAGTGAACACCCGGCGCTTCGCCAGCATTCCTCCCAGTTTATCGCGCTTGTATACAAGGGTGTAAATATCAGCGTCCGGAAACAACTCCAGCAAGTCCGAGAGCACCCGCTCGCCGCCGCGCAAACCGGTCAGCCAATCGTGAACAAGCGCTACTCTAACTTCCGCGAAATCTTTCAACGGCCCTTGCCCCGTTTAGGTTTCTGCGCCTCGTCTATCAACATAATCGGGATGCCGTCACGAACAGGATAACTCCGGCCACACCCCTGGCAAACCAGTTTTTTACCGCCCTCTTTTACCGGTTTGCGACAAGACGGGCAAACCAATATTTCAAGCAGTTCCTTATTAAGCATCGTCACCTCCACATCCGCGTAATCAGCGTTTAAATCCGCGCAATCAGCGACACGCGACAACCAGTTTCTCAAGCTATGTCGCCTGCTCCAACCACTCTTCCACTTCTATGGCCGCAGCCGCTCCATCGCTTACCGCCGTAGCCAGTTGCCGTTTCGCGCCTTTTCTCACGTCTCCAGCCACATACACTCCGGGTACTTTCGTTCGCACATTCTCATCAACGATTATAAATCCGTCTTCGTCCAAATCCAGGAATCCTTTGACAAAGCCGCTGCCCGGCAGGTGCCCGATAGCAACAAAGAGACCGTTCACCGCTAAATCTTTTTCCTCCCCGCTCTCCACATGTCGCAGGCTCACCGAGCTCACGGCATTCTCTCCTCGCACCTCGCTCACAGTCTGTCCCAGGTATAGTTCTATTTTCTTATCGTTCCTGACTTTCTCCTGGTTTATTTTCTCCCCGCGAAATTCCTGCCGCCGGTGTATCAAGGCAACCCGGCTGGCAAATCGAGTCAGAAAAACCGCTTCGGTCAAGGCCGCGTCCCCTCCGCCCACCACCGCTATCGGCTTGTCCTTGAAAAAAGCGCCGTCGCAGACCGCACAATAAGATACACCTCTTCCGCCGAACTCTTCTTCGCCGGGAACCCCCAGATGCCGGGGACTGGAACCGCTGGCCACGATGACCGCCTTGGCGGATATCTCTCCCCCACCTGTGCTAATCACCTTCCGTCCTGCTTCCTGTGATAGTCCAGTGACCTCAGCAGAGATAATCTCAGTGCCAAAACCTTTGGCCTGTTCCACCATCTTCTCCACCAATTCCGGCCCAGAGATCCCACCGGGGAAACCAGGATAGTTCTCCACCAAGTCGGACAGATTCACCTGCCCGCCAGGAGCAGCTTTCTCTATGATCAAGGTATCCAAACGGGCTCGGGCACTATATATCGCCGCGGTAAGTCCCGCCGGGCCGCCACCGATAATCGCTACGTCACATTTTTTTTCGCTCATGTTGATAGTATCGAAAAACTCATTTCGCGGAGTTCCTGAACACTCCTCATGATATTATGAAATCGACTCGTTTTCAACGTAAAAAGGAGAGACTGTCAGTTGCAATTCAAAAGTGAACCGTTTTTCATCCAACTTTCAATTCAAAAGTGAACCCGCGAAATGCCATAACCTAAAGCCTGTCCTTTGATAATAATTTTCTCCCCCCTTGAGGG
>JAUXIB010000175.1 GCA_030621225.1 candidate division FCPU426 bacterium | reverse complement strand
CGTCGTGTCGTCGTGGTAAGTGCCGTTATCCAAAAGAGCCGTTAGCGTCGTGTCGTCGTGGTAAGTGCCGTTATCCAAAGAGGTTTTTCTCAAACCTTTCCTCTGTGACCTCTGTGGCTAACTAGCCGTTCCCCGCTTTCCCACCAGCTTCTTTCCTTTCAAAGTAACTGTAAAGCGCATCGAGCATGGACACCAGGGTAAAACCAAGCCCGAGCACAAGAAAGATGAATTTGAAAACGTTGCCCATCACTTCGTCCCACTTAGCGCCGCAACTGATAAAAACCCCCAGGCCGAGTAGTACCAGAAAGGCCCAGAAGAGAAGGTTAGCGTAAAGGTATACCTTGAATTCGCTTGTCTCTTCAGACATCGTGTTCCTCCTTTATCGTTCGGTATCGGGGGATCGGTGTAACGGAGTATCGGGGTCGCATTCACACCGACACATGCTAACCGACAGCTTCTTCTATCTCCTTAACAATATTCTCCGCTGCCTCGCGGCGATCCTCCGCCTGCATGATCGGCCTGCCCACCACCAAGTAATCAGCCCCCCAGCTCACCGCTTCAGCCGGAGTAGCAACCCGCTGCTGATCCCCCCTGGCGGCACCCGCCGGACGCACCCCCGGCGTCAACAAGACGAAATCCTCGCCGCAAGTGCCCCGCAAATCAGCGGCCTCAAGCGGCGAACATACCACCCCATCAATCCCGCTCTCCTTGGCAAGCAGCGCCATCTTTTTTACGTAATCCGCGGGGAGCTGGTCAAGCCCGATATCCTGCATATCCTGCTCGCCGATACTTGTGAGCAGGGTTACCGCCAGGATGATCGGCGCCCGCTCTCCCGTTCTGGCGGCCTCTTCTTTCACCGCTTGCGCGCAGTCCGCCATCATCCGCTTACCACCGGCCGCGTGAATATTGAATATTTTCACCCCCAGCCGGAGACATTCCAAACCCGCGTTCTTTACTGTGTTAGGAATATCATGGTATTTTACATCCAGAAAAACCTCTCCACCTTTTTTTCTGATGTCGCTGACTATCTCCGGTCCACAGGCGGTAAAAAGCTGAAAACCAACCTTAAACACGCCAACCACACCGGCAAGTTCCTCTACCAAAGCAAGCGCTTCTTCCCGGTCGGAAAGGTCCAACGGCAACACCAATCGCTCATACGCCTTCATTACGCTCATTATACTCTATTCACACAATTCATAATTCAGCATTCAGAATTCATAATTCCTGCTCACCTCAACACTTCTATTCTTACTTTAGTCACGCCCTTCGCGCGCATTCCCAATAACTTAGCGGCACGGTTGGACATATCTATGATCCTGCCCGCCACATAGGGCCCTCGATCACGAATGGTTACAACCACGCTCTTGCGATTAGAAAGATTAGTCACCCTCACCCTGGTTCCCAGGGGAAGGGTTTTATGGGCAGCGACCATAGCATACATATCGTATTGACCACCGTCCGCCATCTTCCTGCCGTGGAATTGTTTGCCATACCAGGAAGCATTACCAACCTGCACCCGCTCCCCCGCGGCAACTGCCTTGCGGGAAACAGTACCGCCGGTCGCTCCTGGCCGCAAACTAACACACCCCGGAAACACTAAAACCACCAGTAAAGTAATTATTAAAGTACGCATGCGGTCATTTTATACCCTTGCTTCAACAAAATCCACTGCTTTTCGCTTGTAATAAAACAAGTAATGCCCTAGTCTGTTGGTTCTGTTGCGCGGAGTATGCGGAAGCTGCATATCCAAGCCTTCCGCGGGTTCCGTACCCTGAGCTTATCGAAGGGTTCTGCGTTCTCCGCGGAAATTGGTAAAAGTATTTTTTAGACAATCTCATGTATTTAAACTATCGTCCTAAAAACATCATCTATCGTTTATGGTTCTCGCTGGAGCGGCATATCAAGTCCTTGCTGTTTGACTGCTCTTCCTGCGGCCAGTGCATATTACGCACCACTGCCCTGACCTGCCCGATGCGTTGCCCCAAACAGCTAAGGAACGGTCCCTGCGGCGGCTCTATGGACGCCAAGTGCGAAGTGTTTCGCGATCAACCATGTTACTGGGCGCTGATCATCAAGCGGCAAAAAAGGCTGGGCTACTTTCGCAAGAAAATGGATTACAACCAACCCGCTGTAGACTGGTCGCTTTGGGGAACTTCCGCCTGGATAAACCTGGCCGGCAAAAAGGTGAATACCGATGGACATGCGCAATCAGAATGCCCGGACGTGAATGCGAGGCAAGGTACACCGGACACTGTGTCTCCGTCACCGAGTCCCGAGTCCCGAGTCCCGAGTCCCAAAGAATGAGTTTCAAAGAAAAAATACAACAGAAGCAATTCGCCGTTACCGCCGAAATAGTGCCGCCAAAGAAACCCGACTTCGATGGCATGCGCAAGAAACTAGCGCACTACAAGGGTGTGATAGACGCCGTCAACATCACTGACAGCGCTTCTGCCCTGGTGCGTATGAGCCCTTTATCCGCCAGCCTGATCATGCTAGAGGAAGGCTACGAACCAATTATGCAGCTCACCTGCCGCGATCGTAATCGCATCGCCCTGCAGGGAGACCTGATCGGCGCTTATGCCGCCGGCGTGCGCAATGTACTATGTCTCAGCGGCGACTACCTACTGGAGGGGGACCACCCTTCCGCCAAGCCCGTATTCGACTTGGACTCCATGAACCTCATCGCTATGTTGCGCCGTATGCGCGAGCAAGGCAACTTTTTCAGCGGTGTACCGATCAAAGACCTTAAAAAAGAAGAGCCGGTCAAACTGGACTTCTTCATCGGCGCCGCGGCCAATCCCTTTGCGGACCCGCTGAGTTTCCGCGTTACCCGTCTGGCACGCAAGGGACTGGCCGGAGCTGATTTCATCCAAACCCAACCGGTCTTTGACCTGGAACGTTTCAAAGAATGGTACGAGCTTATTTCAGAACAAGGCCTACCTGAAAAACTGCCGATAATCGCCGGGCTGATGCCCATGAAATCGCACCGCCCGCTCATCTATATGCGCGATAACGTTCCGGGCACGCGTATTCCGGAAGAGATGGTCAAACGAATGGAGGCGGCCGAAGACGCCGCGGAGGAAGGTGTTAAGATCTGCCTGGAAACCATCGCCGCGCTTAGAGAATTACCCCACCTGGCGGGTGTTCATATCATGACCCTATCGTGGGAAGCGGTGGTGCCGAGGCTGGTTAGCGAAGCGAAGCTAAAAATTTAATCCATCACGCGTCGCTTGTCGCGCGTCACGTGTCATTGGAATCGACGCGAGACCTGAGACACGAGACCCGAGACACAACTGGAGAAACAATGATCATTATCGGGGAAAACATCAACAGCACCCGCAAGAAGATCGCACCGCTGATAGAAGGCAAAGACACCGAAGCTATTATTAAAGCCTGCCAGGAGCAAAAGGATGCCGGGGCAACCCACCTGGATCTGAATGCCGCCGCGATAATCGGCAAAGAGAAAGAACTACTCACCTGGCTGGTGAAGACGGTACAAGCCAATATAGACCTGCCTATTTCGGTAGACACCCCGGACCCCAAAGCGGCGGCGATCGCCCTGCCGCTTTGTAAAAGCAGGCCTATCCTTAATTCCATCTCCGCCGAGAAAGAACGTGTAGAAGGATTAATGCCGCTGATCAAAGAGCATAAACCAATGGTTATCGTCATGACCATGGATGACGTTGGTATGCCCACCGGCGTAGACGACCGAGTGGAGAAAATAAAACCGCTGATCGACCAACTGCTGGCGACTGGCCTGGATGCTGCCGATCTGCTGATCGACCCACTCGTTTTTCCGGTCGGCGCCGATCAAAAGAACGCGCTGATCGTGTTGGAATCGATCTCCCGTTTCAAAACGGAGTTCCCCGGCTGCAACGTCGTATGCGGTCTTTCCAACGTATCACACGGCCTGCCCGCGCGAAAATTCATCAACCAGGCTTTCCTGGTGATGTGTGTGCAGGCCGGTCTCTCAGCGGTGATCATCAACCCACTGGACCATTACATCATGGCTCTCCTGAAAGCGGCACTAGCGCTTACCAACCAGGATGAATTCTGCATGGGCTACATCAAGGCGCATGATGAAGGTAGGCTGAATATCAAGGCAACGTTGGAAGAGAAACAACAGTTGCTCGTAGCTCGTAGCTCGTAGCTTGTATCTCGTTGCTTTCTCCCCTGATATCAACTAGATACTAGATACGAGTTACTAGATACCATGTTCAAATACGACATATACTTCCATGGCATCCTCTGCCTCGACCGCATCCTGCGCTTGGACGCCGCGCCCTGCGACGAAAAAAACGCGCATGTTTTAGAAGAAACCATCTGCCCGGGCGGCGACGCCACCAATAGTGCCCATGCCGCGGCACGCCTGGGATTGAAGGTGATCCTGCACCCCAACCAAATCGGCAGGGACAAAGAAGGTCGCTTACTTACCGCGACCTTAAAAAAGCGCGGCCACAAACTCATCGACTTACCGCTTGTTTCTCGCCGCACACCGCATGCCTATATCCTGGCCTTGCCGGACGGCCAGCGCCAGGTCATTGGTAACTTCGGCAAAAAAGTCATCCAGCAACCGCGCCTGGAGCTGCTAAAGAGATCTCGCGCTTTTTGTTTTGATAATTTCTTCGGTGCGGCTTCGCAACGCGCCGCAAAAATGGCGCGCCGCAGCGGACTAACAGTATTTGCTAACGACATCTATCCCCACGAACCGCACTTCCCGCTCTGCGATTTTGTCATCCTCTCCAGTCCGATCAGGAACGTCAACGAAGCTAAGCGTCTTTTACAAAAGACAAAGCAGCGAACCAAGGGGGCTGTCATCGTGACCATGGGCAGAAACGGTAGCATGGCTATCGACCAAGTGGGTAAATTCTACCGGCAAACAGGCTTTAAAACCGAAGTGGTGGATTCCACAGGGGCGGGCGATTGTTTCCGCAGCGCTTTTATCTTTTCCTTTCTTAAAAACCGGGAGATGCAAAGCTCTTTGCGTTTCGCCGGCGCCTTTGCCGCGCTCTCCTGCCGCGGCCTGGGCGCTACCGGCTATTTGCCGTCCATCGCCGAGACCGAAAGATTCGCCGGAAAATAGATTTCATAACCCCCTTCGAAAGCAAAAGTCTTTTACCACAAAAGATGATCCACAGATTTCCCGCTCTTGGAGCTTCTGAATCGGGCCTCTCTAACGACCTATCCACAGATTACACAGATTTCACAGATTCCCCTCTTTGTAGCCTCTAAACCAGGCTTTTTTAACGACTCATCCATAGAATACGCAAACCCGCTTACTGAAAAGTCCAATTACACAAATTCCATCACCATCATTTCTTTGCAATCCGTGTAATTTTTATGTCCAACCTCGACTTCAACCCGCC
>JAUXIB010000217.1 GCA_030621225.1 candidate division FCPU426 bacterium | reverse complement strand
AGCCGGATTGCTGACTAACGGATAGTGTCGGAAAACCAGTAGCTTCCGTCTTTGTCAACGCTCGCTTAATCTTACTTCAACGGTAGCGAGCGTCGGCTACGACGGACAAGCGTAGTTCGTAGCTGGTTAACAGCCCTGAGCACTTCGGCATGCTCAGTGTAAACCTTGTCGAAGGGCTCGTAGCTGGGGGTTGTGAATCAAGTGACTTTTGCCTTTCGCCGTTCCACCGTGTCCTTTTCTGCCGGCTAGTCGTCCAGGCCGGCCAGCTTCCTGATCTCGGTCGGTTTGATAATCCTTACTGAGCGGCGGTCGATCTTTATCAGCGATGAGTCCTCGAACTGCTTGAGGATGCGCGTTACCGTTTCGCGCGAGGTATCGGCTAGCTCGCCGAGTTCTTCGCGGCTGAGTTCGATGTTGATTTTATTGATCTGCTTGACGCCGTACTGATCCGCCAGGAAGCAGAGCGCTTCGGCCGTGCGCTGTTTGGCGGATTTTTGGATGGCGCTGGTCAGTCGTTCTTCGGCATGGCGCAGGTCACGGCTGAGCATGGCCATCGTATCGAGGCAGAGCGCGGGGTCTTTGCGTAGTATTGAGAGGAAGACGGCTTTTTCGATGAAACAGACGGTGGAGTTCTCGATGGCCTGGGCTGAGGCGCGGTAGTTTTCTCCGGCCAGGATGGCGCGATAGCCGAGGATGTCGCCGCTCTTGGCCATGCGTACGATCTGACTGCGGCCGTTCTGTCCTATCTTGTAAAGCTTGATCTTGCCGGTGTAGATATGGTAGATGCCAAAAGGGGCGTTATTCTGGTAAAAGATGGCCTGCTTGGCTTTATAAGTGTTTGAGACGGCGGATCTCTCTATCTCCCGGGCGCTTTTTAGGGAAATGTTGCGAAAGATGCTGGAGCGTCTAAAAGCACATTTGCCGCAGTGTGGCGTGAATTTTTTCATATTTGTGTTATCCTCGACTTTAATACAGTGCGGGTATACTAGCATTATAATAGGGATTTGTAAAGTGTGATAATAATCACAGTGGCGGTTGACGAGCGACACAGACATGTGGTGTGACGGGTGTATATTTCATATAGTTATGATGGGTATTAGAAAAAAACAATATAATCACTGAAAGGAAGGAGACAGAAAATGAGGAAGACTCTAATTGCATTGATCGCTTTGGCTGTCATTTGCATGCCGGCGATGGCTTTGCATAAAGATGGGTCGGAACTGGTATGCAGCGGTTGCCACGTGATGCATGATGGCGCGAACCTGAAACTGCTCAAGGCCGGTACTACCGAGGAGCTGTGCTTGCAGTGCCACAGCCAAGCTGGTTCTCAACATGGTGTCTACCCAGCGCCGATAGTGATGGATATATCAGGAGCATTAGATGATGGCATCGCCGGTGACTTTGCGGATATGGATGATGTTCAAGATAATGGCGACACGACTTCTACCGGTAATGGCCATAATTATGGCAACACCGGCGTGCCGCTTACCATTCCTGGCAGCACATCGGCGGCGATGAACATTGATTGCGGCAGTTGTCACGACGCGCATGGTTCCGGTTACGCGGACGATAGCAGTGACGACATTCCTGCCGTGGGTACGGTAGATTACTATCGTAACCTCTGGCAGTGGCCCCCGGAAGGCAACGGCAGCGGCGCTGATATTGTTATGTCGCTCAAGGATATAACATTGACTAATGAAGCTTATTCTTTGGCCGAGACCTCCTATGGTGTTGCGAATGCCTCGCGCTCCGGCTTCACGCAGTGGTGTGGCAGTTGCCATGATGAATACTTGGCCTATGGCAAGGTTGGCGCTGACTGGACACGCCATCCCAATGATGAGGACATGACGGAGGACGACGGGGATAGTGATTTAGGGGATTTTGCCAACTACACCGGCGCCTCCACACCGGTGATGCCCCTGCAGGACAGCACGACTGCTTCGGTCGCCAATGCCGGTCCGAAGGGTAACAACCTGCTGGACGAGGTGTTCTGTCTGACCTGTCACCAGGCGCACGGTTCAACCTTTAAAGATGGATTGCGTTGGGACAACACTAGCACTAATCCCTTGGAAGCCCTGGAAGGTTGTCAGGCTTGTCACTCCCGGTAAGGTTTGATTGTAAGGGTAAATAAAGGGCGTCGGCATATAGCCGGCGCCCTTTTTCCTTAAAAGGGTGACGCGAGACGGGGAATGGTTTAGAATAAGGGGATGATGCGGTACGTTAGTGTGCGAAAACTATTTGCTGTGCTGGTGGCGGTCTTGGTGAGTTGCGGCCCTATTTGGGCGCAATTGACACTGGTGAATACGCTTGAGGGATACAAGGATGAATCGTTCTTGGAGCTTGCCGGCATTACTGTCGATAGGGACGGCCGGCAGTTGATGGTGGCTGATGCCGGGGCGAACAAGGTGTATGTCTTCTCAACGGCGGGCGACCCCCTGCGGGTAATTACGCTGGCCGATGATCTCGAAGTGGTTGATATTAAGCTGGGGCCGGTCGAGGACCAGCTCTTTATTCTTGACGTCAAGAGGTACCTGGTGGTGCTTGACAGCGAGGGAAAAGAGCTGAGACGCGAGGGTCCGCTGGATGATCTGCTGGGAGAGGGGGC
Source organism: candidate division FCPU426 bacterium (assembly GCA_030621225.1). GTDB lineage: Bacteria > Oederibacteriota > JAUXIB01 > JAUXIB01 > JAUXIB01 > JAUXIB01. The sequence continues at coordinate 1,256 of JAUXIB010000217.1, read as the reverse complement.
GCCTCGCGCCCTGGCGCTGGGACGGGATGGCGAGATTTTCCTGATTGGCGGCGATGGATCGGTGGCGATGAGGAAGAAGAATCGGGCTATGTTCGAGTGCTGGCATCAACTTGAGGACATAAGGCCGCGCGATTTGGCGGTGGATTCCTTTGGCCGCTTGCTCTTTATCGGCGATGGGATGCGGAACACCGCGCTGCATGACCTCGATGGCAGATATCTCTTTTCGCCGGCGGATCGCCTTTCCGGCGCGGGCCGGATAGCCCAGCCGGGCGGGGTTTGCGTGGATGCCGAGGGTAGGATCTGGATCGGCGATGTTGAGCGGCAGACATTGAACGTCTATGACCAGGAAGGTAATTATCTTTTTGAGATAGAAACCGCTTCGCTGAGCGGCGGCGGTGTGGTGAGGATAGCGAAGATCGTTGCGGACGCACAGCAGAGATTATATGTAATGGACGAGGGCTCGCACCGGGTATTCATATATGAATATAACGGCCGCTATTAGAATAATTAGTCTGGCCATATGGTTTGTTATGGCAGGGCATCAGGTATGTGGCGCCGCAGCGCCGGTCTGGGACAAGACTGCGCATGGTGGGGTGGATGCCGAAAGCGCTGACGCCCCCCTGACGACTTGTTCGGAATGCCACAGCCAGCATGATACCGAGGGGTTGGGCGTGCCCCTGCCAACGGGGCCCTACCTCAACCTGGTCAAGGGCTGGGGCGGTGTGAGCGGCAACGATAACACATTTTGCTACGCTTGCCACAGCACGACTGCCTTTGGCCATTGGCCGGCCGGCGCTATCTTCGACGGCAGTTCGCACGGTGATTCAGGAAATACCAATACTGTCTGGCCGGGCAATGAGACCGATGGGCCCCCCGCCAGAACCAACGGGGAAGCAGGTTATTGTGTGAATTGTCACGCGCCGCACGGTCGTGAGGATCCTGCTAATAGCGGCAGTCCCTATCAGGATATGACGCACGACCGTTATACCTATGTACCGGACACGACTAATACGCCTCGTAACAACCTGTGCCTGGTGTGCCACGACGGTAGTCCTGCCTCGGATATTGACGCGTCCTATACCAGCCTTAGCGCGCGCGAGGGTCACAAAACGCAGACCAACGGCAACTGGGGTGTGGGTGTCAAGATGCCTTGTACCATTTGTCATAACCCGCATAACGCCAGCTCCACCGCTACTACTTTCAAGCACATCCGTAGGGATAGCGGCACCACCAATGCCGGTTTCAACGCGCTGACT
>JAUXIB010000066.1 GCA_030621225.1 candidate division FCPU426 bacterium | reverse complement strand
ATAATCACATTAAGCAAAAAGGGGTCATAATGACTAAACAGAGAATTTACACATCGATAATAGAAAGAATCTTCTTTTCGAAATTCAAGAAAGGGAGGAAAGCGGTTGATTTCCAACGTGAAGATATAGTGAAGTTCGCAAGAGAATCGAAGGTGGACTCTCCCAAGAATCTTGGAGATTTGATTTACAATTTTCGTTATCGAGCTGATTTACCAGAAAGCATCCAATCGTTGGCAGGGAAGGGAAAAATATGGATAATTCGTTCTGTAGGAATAAGCAAATATCGGTTTGTTCTAATCAAAGACAATCCAATAAAGCCAAATGAAAATTTAGCAGCGACAAAAGTACCTGATGCTACACCTGGCATAGTGACAAAATATGCCTTTAATGATGAGCAAGCCCTTCTGGCGAGAGTGAGATATAATCGATTAATAGATATTTTTACTAGCATAACTTGCTATTCGCTTCAAAACCATTTGAGGACGACGGTTCCAGAAATGGGGCAAGTTGAAACGGATGAGATTTATGTTGGAATTGATAAAAAAGGAAGTCATTATGTTTTTCCCGTGCAGGCGAAGGGCGGCACCGACAAACTTAATGTAGTACAGATAGAGCAAGATTTTGCAGTATGTGCCGATAAGTTTTCTTCGTTAATTTGCAGACCTATAGGTACTCAATTCATGAGTGATGGAGTAATTGCAATGTTTGAATTTGAGATGGATAAAAGTAGTGCTAAGATTTCATCCGAAAAGCATTATAAATTGGTGTCTCCGGATGAAGTAACCGAGGAAGATTTAAAAAAATACAGCGAACGAGTGGCAGACTAGTTGCTGGAAACAAGGTGACTGTCACCGTGACTGGATATGGATTGCCTGTAGGTTGTTGGTTGATTAGGGCGGCCGCGGAGATCCGCCCCTACGCTGACATGAATTGCTTGTAGGTTGTTTCTTTCTCCCTCCTGTGATATTATCCCTTTTATCATGGTTAAAGCTTCTCGCATCGTCATTGTTTCCTTCATAACATTGCTGGCGGCAGGGCAATCCGTTAATTCCCAGACTTGGCAGGGGTTCGGGGAGCCGGTATTCTACCACTCTCCCCGGGCGATGAGCCTGGGCGGGGCGCATGCGTTGCCGCTTATTAGTCCTTCCGCGATTAGCGCCAACCCGGCCCTGGTCTCCTTTAGTTACCCTAACTCATTTGAGTACGTCTATAGTTATCAGCGGCTGCGGGCCGAGGATCTTCCTGCCACGGAGAACGTGCGTGAGACGGCCAGAGACGAGCGGACGAGTTTCTTCGGCACGTTTAAGAGCAAAGGTGGTAAACGACAAAACATATTATTTAATGCCTTGAATATTGGTATCGGCAGGTATCCGGTCTATGATTACCGTTTTGACGCAAAGGACGCCGGCAATGAATGGAAGCATAGCGGTGGCATCTATAGTCACGACTGCGTGCTGAGCTTGATGAAACGGTATCTCGCCCTGGGGATGACCTTTTCTTACTATCAAGGGGAAATGGCGGACAATGATCTGTCGCCGGAGCTGTGGCAGCTTAATGTTAAGGCTACGGGGTATGGCGGGGCATTGGGGCTGGCATTACGCCATGAGTTGAAAAAGCGGCTTGTGGGGTGGCTATCGCTGGCCGCGTCCGCGCCGGCGTTCTTGCAACTGGAGCGGATGGAGCTTTCAGCGGCGGACGGCGAGCGGAAAGAATACGGCGAGGTGATGATGCCGGCGCGGTTCAGGGCCAGCTTTTCCCTGCAGAGCAGGAACAAATATCTTCTGGCTGTCAGTTATCTTTATGTTCCCTTTTCACAGATAATGAGCGATGGTGATGATCTGCTGCGTTTGGCGCAGCAGAGCCTGAACGATGTGCGGGCATACGGTTTGGGATTTGAGCTGATAGAGGGGACGCACAGTTTTAGAACGGGAGTGTCACGCCGCAATGATTTCCGCCGCTGGTTTGACGCGCAGGATGGCGAAAGCTCTCCTGATTATTTTGTTTACAGTGGCGGCTGGGGCTATCGGGGCACTCGTACCCGTAACCATGACAGTAAGACCGCGTATAAGCTGGATGTCGGCTTCAGTTATTCACGCCGTGGGGAAGCGGACCGGCATCAGGAAACTAAAGATGAATATCGGGTACTTGCTTCGCTGGTTTATGTTCTTTAAAGGCAGAATGCAGGGATCGGTGGTCAGGGGTCAGGGGTCAGTAGGTAGTGAATAGTGAATAGCAGGCAAGGAACGGTGCTTGCCCCGAACTATTTGCAAGCTTAAGTTCAGGGCTTGCGAGCCCTTCGACGATGCTCAGGGCCGAGCTACGAAAAACATGCAAATAACTTACGCAATCCTGGCAGATGCCGTTGTCGCAGTTCACTTTGCCTGCATACTTTTTATCCTCTGCGGTTTGGTGTATATAATTACAAGCTGGTTGAAGGAACGCAGGGACAAGGCGTTTGCTACGAGGCTAGCGCGCAACCCGTTTTTCCGGCGGCTGCATCTGGGAGTTTTTGCTTTCGTTGGACTTTGGGCGATGCTTGGTCAGTATTGCCCCTTGACCCAATTGGAATGGTACTTGCGGCGATCGGGGCAGGGAGCTTTTTATCCGGGGGCTTTCATTGCTTATTATCTGGAAAGATTAATATATCTCCGGATGGACGAGATCTGGCTGAGAGGCGGCGCGGGGTTGTTGGCGGGGGTGACGGTCGTTTTGTATTATGTTTATCCACCGTGGAGAGGGAATTCTGAGTTATAAATTATGAATGCTGAATTGTGAACAAGGTATAAGCAGAGCTTGTCGCTTCGCGATACGGTAGACGGTCTGCCCTGCATGTCTTCCATAGCTCTTGACGAAGGCGGAAGCGAGCGAGACGAGTCGAAGGGTATACAGGGAACGGCGCTTGTCGAGCTACGAACTACAAGCTACGAGCTACGCAAAAAAGAGGAGGTATCATGAAGAAGCTGCTTATCTTAATTATTGCAGTCGCCGGGATCTACTTCTTTGCCAAGCATTATGCGGGACCGGATGAGACAACGGTCGAGATAGCCCAGAATATGAAGGGTAAGATCGACAAGTCCGAGCGGGTGGTACTGGAGGTTAAGCTGCGTGAGGTAAAAAGTTCGGTGCAGAGCTTCCGGGGCAGCGAGGGGCGGTTGCCGGATAGCTTGCAGGAGTTGGTGGACAAGGGATACATCGGCAGGATACCGGAGGGGATTTCCTACGATCCGGAGTCGGGGAAGGTTGATTATGAATTCTGAGTTATGAATGCTGAATTATGAAAACAGTGGTTAGTGGCTAGGGGTTGGAAGTCAAAATGAAAAATTCAAAATTAAAAAGACGCTTGTTGATAGGCATACCAAATACTAACGATCAGATACCAGATACCAACGACTAACGACTAGTTAAAAAGAGTAAACCTACCAATGAAAAAACACTCTGCGCTTCTGATCCTGATGGCAGGCATATCGTCTTTGGCTTTGCTGCATGCCGCTACGTCAGCGGAATATTACAACGCCGGTTACCAGATGTACCAATCCGGTAAATACGCTGAAGCGGCGCAGTATCTTAAGGCCAGCGTTCAACTGGACCCCAATAATGCCAATGCCTACTATCTTTTGGGGAACACTTATTACAAGCTGGGGGACAAGGCCGCGGCGATAACTGCTTTTCAGAGTTATTTGAAGCTTAATCCTGGCAATGCCCAGGTAAAGGCTTTCTTAACCAAGTTGCAGGCGGCAGGAGGCGGGGCTGCCGGACGGTCCGCCACTGGTCATAGGGCTGCTCGTAAACCTTTGTCGCGACCGGCGGGAAGCATTGTGGTATTCAGCGATAACTTCCCCTTTGGCGTCAAGGAGTCACTGGGTGGGGACACCAAGAGCGGCGTGGTTGGCTCTGATCCAGCCTACGGGCGCGCTTGCTTGATGTATAGCGGGGGGCTGAAAACGAAAAACATAGGGGTAACTATAGACTGGCGTGCCGCCTGGAAAACTTCGGGGAGTTCTCGGACTGGTGGCGACTTAAGTGAATTTCACGAAAACGGAGCGCTGGTTTTCTGGCCCAAGGGCAAAAAGGGCAACGAGAGTTTTGCTATTTCCTTGAACGGCCCTGCGCAGAGTGGTTATGGCGGCCAGCGGTACGCCACTACCGTGCGGCTGGCGACCTATCTGGCCACCAGCACCGATTGGCAGAAAGTGGTCATTCCGCTGGCCGATTTTCCTCAGAAAGGATATTTCTGGGATGCTAAGGCCAGCGTCAACCGTTACCAGCCTTTCCGCTGGGATCAGGTGGAGCAGATAAGATTTTGGCAGAGCAAAAAAGAAGGGGAGGAATGGAACGTTTATTTGGATGAGCTGGCCCTGGTCCCTACGCATGACAAGGCGGCAGCGGCGCGGGCCAAGGCGGACGCGATAAATATTCGTCTCAAGCGGGTGGGTGACGGCCAGGGGAACATCATTCTTTTCGATGATGCCCCGCAGAGTGACTATAGCGCCAGCCCTCCCCCTTATTCCTATCTGGTCCTGGATGAGACGACTGCTAAGGTAGGCAAGAAATCTTTTCGTTTTAATGTGGACTGCAGCGGATATAACTATGCCCATTTCGGGCTGGATAACCTTGATTTGAGTAGCTTTTACAAGCGGGGGAAACTGACCTTCTGGATCAAAGGGAAAAGCGGCGGGGAATTCTTTGGCTTGGGGTTTACCGCTTTTACCGCGGAAGGTTACCGCGTATCGGTGGAGGTGGATATCCGGGCATATGCGACGATTAGCGCCAAGTGGCAAAAGGTGGAAATACCATTGATCGACTTTCCCGCCAGCGGCTCGGTGCGCCAAATGGGCAATATGCCCTTTGCCTGGAAAGGGGTGCACATGTGTTGGATAGAGGTGCCTAATCCCTGCCAGGAGAAGCTAATGTCCTGGTGGCTGGATGATGTGAAGGTGATGTTGAGATGAAGCGCGGATTGCGCGGAACTGCCGCTAGCGCGGCAGCGCGGATTACGCGGAGGATGAGGTGAAGCGCGGATTACGCGGAGGATGAGGTGGGGCGTTGAATTGTGAATGTAGGGGCACGGGCAGGCGCTATCGCGAGTGAAATTCTTTCACCACCAAGGCACTAAGACACCAAGAAACGTCCTTTTTTGATAAAGATCAAGTGTCTACTTTGGTAAAAGGAGAACAATTATTGGTTTTAACGAGTTGAGATCGAGGTTAGACGCAAAAATTGCGCAGATTGTTTGTTAGATAACAGCACTTACCACGACGACACGACGTTATTGCTTGTCATTCCCGCGGACCAGCGGGAATCCAATTTACCTGGACACCCGCTTGCGCGAGTGTGACAAACCAACAAATCCCTCTTCGTTAGAAGGAGAGCAATTATTGGTTTTAACGGAGTGTTTGAAGTCAGGGCCAGACACAAAGTTATAGGAGGCACAAAGGAATTATGAATTCTGAGTTATGAATGCTGAATTACGGTAGACGGTAGACAGTATACAGGGAACGGCGCTTGTCGAGCTGCGAGCTACGCTTGTCCGCCATAGCTGACGCTCCTAACCATAAAAGTAATATTTATGGGAGCGTTAACGACGGCGGGAGCTACGAGAAATAATGATCTACACCCTAACACTAAACCCTAGCCTCGACCTGACCATCGAGGTAGACGAGCTGAAAGCCGGTAAGATATTGAAGTCTCGGGCGTTGCGGCGTGACGCGGGTGGTAAGGGACTGAACGTCACGCGGGCGCTGCGGCTGTTGGGGGACCGCAGTATCGCGCTCGGCTTTTCGGGTGGGGCTAATGGAATGGTGATCAAACGATTGCTGTGCGAGGACGGCCTGATCTCCGAGTTAGTAGAGGTGGACGGCGATGTGCGTGCCAACCTTTCCCTGGTGGTAACAAAACCGCGACGACATTATAAGTTGAACGAAGTGGGCCCTCAAATTTCGCGCCTGGCGCAGAATAGGTTGCTAACGCTGATCAAAAACAGGTTGGCACGGGGGGATTACCTAATAGTGTCGGGATCTTTGCCGCCTGGTATACCCGCTGATTATATCAAGCGGATAGTCCGCCTGGCCAAGAAACGGAAAGCGCGAGTATTATTGGATGCCGCCGGCGAGGCATTGCGCCAGGGGGTAGAGGCCGGGCCATATTTGCTAAAACCAAACCGGGCCGAACTGCTCGAGTTGACGGGGTGGCATAGGTATGACAGCCGCCGCGCGGCGCGTGAGCTGAAAAAGTATTTGCGCAACGGTACGCAGCACGTAGTAGTTTCACTGGGTGGTTCAGGCGCTTTTTATTGCGGCAGGGAGAGGATGCTTGTTGCCCGGCCGCCCAAGGTAGCGGTGAAGAGTGAGGTGGGTTGTGGTGACGCACTATTAGCCGGCCTACTCTGGTCATTTAAAGCAGGACGTGGGGCAGGGGAGGCCCTGCGCTGGGGCGTAGCGGCGGGGACGGCCAAGGTGATGTGTCCCGGCACGCAGATGCCGTCACTTGCGGATGTGCAAAAGGTTTACCGGCGGGTGAAGGTGGAAGCGGTTGGGTGATTATTGCTTGCTTCGTAGCTCGTAGTTCGCAGCTCGTAGCTCGAGGTCTAACAAGCTACTGACCCCCGGCCCCTGACCACTATTCCCCGTATAAGCAACAACATCCCACATCCCATGAACTATTTAGCCGTCTCGTGACAAGAAAGATATGAATTCTAGGACAAAAAGTATCGTGGACATCCTCAAAGGTCCCATCGAACAAGAAAAACGGCTTGGTTACACCGATAAATCAGTCGTCGGGGGTTTCGGTGTTTTTGTCGAGCGCCAACTGGTGAGTGGGGATGATGGGCTCGTGGACAAGTTCAAGGGGTATTCGTTTTTGGGCGTCGAGGAACGGAAGGCGCTTGTCGCTGAGCTAGAAGCTGCATACCTGGAGGGTCACGGGTCACGGGTCACGAGTCATGGGCCGACGAACAAGGGACACGCGACACGCGATACGCGATACGCGACAGACTTAAGATTGGACACTCCCCTCAAACAGCTGAAAGATATCAGCCGCAGCCAAAAAATGGCGCTCTCGCGTCTGGGGATCAAATGCGCTGCCGATTTGCTCGCGTATTATCCTCGCTGGCCTTTGCACCGTGATTGGTTGACGCCGATCGGGGAAGCGCGCGGTGGCGAGGCGGTGATGCTGGGGAAGATCAACGGTTGGGACGTTAAACGCAAGGGCAGGCTGCTGATAATCCAGGCCAACGTGGAGGATGATACAGGCCGTTTCTCTTGGACCTGGTTTAACCAGCCTTATATAAAAGCGGAGCTGCGTAACGATCGCTGGCTGGTTGTGCGCGGCAGGATAGAAAAGACTCCCTTTGGTCTGCAGCTTGGCGGGCGGAGCGGCAATCACGTTTTTCTGGAGAATGACGAGGTGGAAAAACTAAAAAAGGGGGAGCTGGTATTGCGATACCATACTACGCGCACTCTCGGCCAGTCCTTCTTGAAGCGGGCGATCGGGGAATTGCTATCGGCTTGCGCCGGGGAACTGGTGAATGTGCTGCCCGATCCCCTGGCGGCGGGATTACCGGGGCGGCAGCAGGCGCTCAAGGATATCCATGGCGCGACGCGGCCCGGGTGCTGGGAGAAAGCGCGCAGGAGTTTGGCGTTGGAGGAGCTGTTTTATCTACAGGTCTATCTTGGTTTGCGCAGTCGCGCCTTGGGCGCCAGGGACAAGAAAAGAAAATACCAGCTTACGGGGGAGAAAGGGAGGGCCTATCTTTCGGGACTGCCTTTTTCGCTTACCGCCTCCCAGGAGCGGTGTCTGGGAGAAATACGTGATGATCTTAAACGCCAGGGGCCGATGAACCGCCTGCTGCAGGGAGACGTCGGTTCGGGCAAGACGGTGCTTGCGGCCGCGGCCCTTTTGGCGGCGGTGGACTCAGGTTATCAGGCCGTGATCATGGCCCCTACTGAGATACTTGCCGAACAGCACTATCGCACTATGTCCGCGGACATGGAGAAGCTGGGGGTGAAGCCGCTGTTACTTACCTCGGGCATGACCGCCAAGGGACGCCGTGAAGCCTATGCGGCGCTTAGTGACGGTAGTTGTCGTTTGGCCGTAGGCACACACGCCCTCTTTCAGCAGGAGGTTAAATTCAAAGAGCTGGGTTTGGTGGTGGTGGACGAGCGACATAAATTTGGCGTGGAACAGCGGGCGCGGCTGGAGGCGAAAGGGGATTATCCCGATTGTCTGATGATGACGGCGACGCCGTTGCCGCGCGCTATAGTGCTTACGCTCTACGGGGATACTGACATATCCGTATTGGATGAGATGCCGCCGGGGCGTGGCGAGCTAAAGACAGAATGGGTTCCCGCGGGGAAACGGGCCCGCGTATACGGCGTCCTGCGTGAAAGGTTGGACGCTGGAGAGCAAGGCTATATTGTGTTTCCGTTGGTGGAGGAGTCGGATAAACTCAATATAAAAGCGGCCACGGCCATGTTTGATGAACTCACGCAGGGGGAACTTGCCGGCTATAAGATCGGTCTGATCCACGGTAGGATGAAAGGTATTGAAAAAGAGAGGATAATGTCGGCTTTCCGGGCGGGGGAACTGCAGGCGCTGGTTTCTACGACGGTAATAGAAGTGGGCATCGATGTGGCAACGGCTACAGTGCTGGTGATAGAGAACGCCGAACGTTTTGGTTTGTCTCAGTTACACCAGTTGCGCGGCCGTGTCGGGCGGGGCAAGGCAAAGTCATACTGCTATTTGCTTGGTGCCTGGGGTATGACCTCCGAGGCCAAGGAAAGGCTGCGCGCGATGACCAAATACGCTGATGGGTTTAGGCTGGCCGAGGAGGATTTGCGTTTGCGTGGGCCGGGAGAGCTTTTTGGCACGCGGCAAAGCGGTTATTCTCCCTCGATGGTGGTGGATCTTAAGCGGGACGGTGAGTTGGTGGAAAGAGCACGGCGCGAGGTCACGCGGATGCTGGCAGGGGACCCGAAACTGGGGTGCGAGGAGAATTGTCTGTTCCGCGAGGAATTAAAACGCCGTTTCAAGGATGAGATGGAGATGGTTACTTTGTCTTAAACGTCATGTGTTTCGAAGCGGCTAAATAGTTCGTGGTTCGTGGGATGTAGGATGTTCTGAATTATGAAAACGGTGGTTAGTGGACGGGGGTCAGTGGTCAGTATGTCGGGAGCGGCAGCTAATGTTGTAGGGGCGGTTCGCGAACCGCCCGCGAGATACCAGCCCTTCGACAAGGCTCAGGGCTGGCAACCAGATACGAGATTTGAGATACGAGCTACGAGAAAATGATCGACCTACACATACATACCACTTGTTCCGACGGTGCGTTTACTGTTCAGCAAGTTATTGACCGTTCAAAAGAACTTGCGCTAAAGGCCATTTCAATTACCGATCACGATACGTTAGATGGTTATCGCGATCTCCCCGCCGATCCTGGCTTGGAAATCGTTCCGGGTATTGAACTCTCGACGTTCTATGGTGGTAAGCTGGTGCATCTACTTGGATATTTTTTTGGTGTTCACGTGTCCCGTGTCCCGTGTGCCGTGTGCCAGAGTGATAAGGAACACAGGACACAGGACACTGGACACTGGAAGGGGCTGACTGACTATTTGATCAAGGTGCGCAAACGAAATCAGGATGTACTCAAACATATCTGCGATCATTTGCGGGAGGAAGAGGGTATCCCGGTGACCTATGAAGAACTGCTGAAGAAGGGGGCGGTGCGGCCCACGTTGGCGCTCTTGGCGTTGCGGTTGCTGTCGCGTGGTTACGCCAAGGATTGGCGCGAAGTGGGGGCGGTATGGGGGCGAATCCACCGCGAACTGGAGGGCAAGTATCCTCCGCCGGCGATTGAAGCGGGAATAAAGGTATTAAAAGAGGCGAGGGCATTGATCGTAGTGGCGCATCCCGGTTCTCTGCCGATGAACGGAAAGGGACTCGCGGAAGATGGGGTGGTGGAATTAAAGGAGATGGGGGTGCACGGGCTGGAGGTGTATCATAAGCGACACAAACCGGAAGATAGTGTGTTTTATAAGTCCTTGGCGAAAAAACACCAGTTGGCTGTTTCCGGCGGCTCAGATGCTCATTGCCGGGGAAAGGAACCGGAGATAGGGTGTGTGAGCGTGGAGGATGGTGTGCTGGATCTTTTGCGGCAGCGTTTTGCGCAAATATATGGTTAGTAGTACATGGAATTATGAATTCTGAGTTATGAATTATGAGTGACGCTATACATAGGTGTGCTGATAATGAAAATATTCATCACTTATTGTTCCGCGAAAAAGAATGATCCGTTGCGGGGTACGGGGAAGGCGGTAACCCCTGGGGAGCTTTACGTCTCGGGGCGGGTTCAGGGGTTCATAAAAAAGTGTGAGCAGGCCGGGGTCAAGTGGGCCGTTCTTTCAGACTTGTATGGGGTATGGCTGCCGGATGAAAGGCATCAGTGGTATGATAAATCTCCCGATGAGGTAAGTGAAGAACAATACCGGGGGCTGCTGGCGGATTTTGATCAGAAGCTTGAACGTTATGATCAGATATTATTTTTCTATCAGCCTGATAGCTTGCATTCTTTACACCGTCGATTATTACAGGAAACCTGTTTGAAGGATAGGGTGGCTATGTTTAGTGATTTGCGGCGGATTGTTAACGCGGATTACGCTGATTGTTAACGCGGATTACGCTGATTGTTAGCACAGATGCGGATAAATAGTTTGTAGCCCTGTACCATTCGCATTGGCACGCTCAGGTACAGGGTCCTGAGCGAACAACGTGAGTCGAAGGATTCGGTGTATGTAGTAGGTGCAAACAGCACACAACATACTACATACCAGGAACAATGAACTATTAGCTACGCTTGTCCGCCATAGCTGACGCTCCTAACCATAGAAGTAATATTTTGGGGAGCGTTAACGACGGCGGAAGCTACGGCCTTTCCACCAGCCAGCCGAATTCGTTTTCGATAGCAAACTCCGCCAGCGGTTTAAACCCCGCCTCGGCTATGAACCTTCTTAACATGCCTTTTTCCCGTCGTTCGATGCTGCGGTTTTTAGCCAGCGCTACGCGGCAGCCGGTGATCACTATTTTGCGCGCGGGCGTTTTATGGAGTGTTTGCAATAACCGCCGTTTGCGGCGGCCCACCACCGGCACCAACTTGAGCATTAATGCTACGTCAAACGTTTTCACGCCGGCCGCCTCTTGGATGGGCGCCCAGCCGTCGGCGATGTCCCAGCGTAATGGCAGGACTCGCTTTTTGGCGAACTTCCGCGCCCAGGCCTGGAGCACGGATATTACTACGGCGTCACTATCTGCCGCGACATAAAGTCTTATCGTGTTGTCGATGGGAAAGGCCAGGGGTTGGCTGCCGCAGCCGACGTCTAGTATCGTCTTTGCTTTACCGATGAGCGGGGAGAGCTTGGCGTAAAAATCGCTGAGGTATAGTAGGCGCTCGCGGGTGCTGGCGTGGCCGATAAGTACCGCGTCCCTTGCCGCCCGGAAACGGGCTGCCGTAGTTTTGGTGGGTAGGGAGAGCAGGGAGCTAACCGCGGCATTAAATTTTTTATCATCGGCGCGGTAGCGCCGCAGCCCGTAATATATTTTTTTGCGCGCGACGGCCGCGCATTTTTTGAATATCCGGGTGCGGGCTATGTACTCCGGGCGTTTTTCACACGCGGTAGTTTGTCGCAACTCGTTGTTGTTAGCGAAGCTTTGCCGGATTATTTCACGCGCTTGGTCGGGTTCCGTCCGGTAGTCCCGAACGGCTTTCTCCGCCAAATCATCGATCAGTTCGCGCATCGGTTTTAAATCCAACCAGGAATCATTCATTGTTTTCTGGATCGTGCCCCGTGTCTTGTATCTAGTATCTAGTATCTGGCATTTGGTTACCGACCCTGC
>JAUXIB010000203.1 GCA_030621225.1 candidate division FCPU426 bacterium | reverse complement strand
GTTTTCCGGAGTTTGCTACACCGATCCCGCCTTTAAAGCGCGTTGCCGTTCTCGGCGGTGGTAATACCGCGATGGACGCGGCGCGTTGCTCGCGGCGCATGGGAGCGGAAGTGCACGTTCTTTATCGGCGTTCGCGCACGGAGATGCCGGCGCGTATTGAGGAGATCGAGCACGCCGAAGAGGAGGGGGTAAAATTCGAGTATTTGGCCACGCCGCTGGCTTACAGCGGAGATGAGAACGGCTGGTTAAAGAGCGCGCGCTGTCAACGTATGGAACTGGGTGAGCCGGATGATTCCGGGCGTCGGCGGCCTGTGCCGATCGAGGGCTCGGAATATGAGCTGGAGTTGGACACGGTAGTCGTTTCTATCGGCACTAACGCTAATCCTCTTATCCAGCAGACCACACCGGATCTGGAAGTTAATAAGTGGGGTAACATTCTGGCCGACGAGACCACCCTGGCTACCAGTAAGCGCGGTGTCTATGCCGGGGGAGATATCGTCACCGGCGGGGCCACGGTGATCCTCGCCGCGGGCGCGGGTAAAGTGGCCGCCCGTTCGATCGATGAGTTTCTTACGAAGTAAGATGAGTGGGTACACGGGATGGAGTTTAAACTCCTGTAGCTCGAAGGATATACTTGCGCTTTGATTGCTAATCTATCTGTTTTTCGGCCCACTTTATTACGGCTTCAGCAGTTGAAACGGCCGTCTTGTGTTCCTTCTTTGTGACTGGTTCGGCAGTGCTGGGATAACGACTGAGAACAGCAAATCTGGAAAGACTCCCTGCTTTCTTGATTAGCATAGGAATAGGCTTCCCCTTTCTCTCTATCAAGGAAAGAAGCCCCGTGAGATTGTGAATAGGTGGGAAGTCCACGCCCATTGACAGAAGGACTGCTTTTGTGGCTTTTTCTGCGGCCTGTTGAGCATCAAAACAGAGATCTTCCAAGTAGACATCCTTACCAACGTTTGCTTTAGCTATTGCCAGATTGCTCTTGGCGCGATTTAGCCACTCTTGGGGACTGTCCGGAGGTCTTCTCTTAGCTGGCATAGACTACTTTTCCTTCCTTCATAGCGGGGCGTATTACTAGCCCAAGGCTATCACGATATTTTGATACATCCTTGGAAGTAACAACGACGACATCCACCGCTTGACATACACCGAATAGATTCATATAGATCTTTTCCGTCAAACGCCCCCGATGGAATTTCCCGCTTTTGATAACCATCAGGTCTATATCACTGTTGGGTCCCATGCGGCCTCGGGCGGCAGACCCGAACAGGATTATTTTGTCAGGTTTTGCTACCTGGGCGATACGGCGGACGATTTCTTTTAACGAATCACGGGGAACGGTTTGTCGTGTCGTCGTTTTCTTTGTTTTTACGTTACGATTAGTTCTGTTTATGTTCTTTTCGTTCATGGTTTTATTCCGTTGCGCGCGAATACCACGAGCGTAAGCTCGTGGAGGAAGCGTTATATATATCGTCCGCTTTAGCGGACGTACATATCGGGACAAGAATACCGCGGGCGTTAGCCCGAGGATTCTTATTGTACTCCAAATGATTGCAGCTTGCAAGGAAGGATCTCTTAATTCAATATCTCCCTGATGCGTTTGGCTTTTACTTTGCCGATACCTTTAATTTCTGTCAGCTCGCTTTCGTTTGCACATATAACATTTTTCACGCTTTTAAAACGCTCCAGAAGTCTTTTGGAAATCCCCGGGCCTACGTTCGGCAACCCTTGCAAAATATATGATTTCCTCTTGTTAGTTTTTTTAGGCTTGTAACCGGGTCGCGGTAGCACTTCGTCGTGATGTTTAGTCCACTGATGTAACATGGTCGATAGTATTCTCGCGGTTTCCTCGGCGTCGACGGCAAATAGAACGGGGATGTACCACATGATTGAAATAGAAATCAGCGCGCCATGAACCGCTTCCTTTGTTACGTCTAACCCTGTTGAATAAAGGTTATCTCCTTCGATAATGAGCACTGCTCTTTCGACGGAGGATTTCAATCTTTTTGCCTGTTTGAATAAACGTCCATCAACTATGGATTGGACGAAGTCGACGCATGTTTTCCTTTCAACTATGATCTGGTGATCAATGACGTAATCTCCTGTGGATAGCTGCTCCCATTCCACTTGGACTTCCGGGTTGTCAGATAGATGGCGGCAGACATTTGACTGGCGTTCCCGATAGTCGACAGTGATTAATGTTTCATATGGTTTGTTCATGGTATTATGATAGCATGAGCACCTGACAAAAATGGGTAAGTGCGGTAAAATAGTTTGAATATCTAATGATGAAATGTCATATGTCAAGCTCTGACCCCTTTGGCCGGCGCACTGGACTTTAGCGGCAGGATGTGGGTGATAGCCGGCGTAAGCGTCGAATCATGGGAGGGGCTTTCGGATGTTTGGTATTCGCAATAGTTTTACTCGATATCTTTTTTAGGGATTGAAGGATATCTGGTATTGGCCGGGGTTGTAAAACCAAAGAACGGGGGAGTACAAGGAAGGAAATCATGATAAGAACAAGACAGATAGCGATCCTTGGGGTGTTGATATTGGCGTTGAGCTACTCAACCCATGCCATGGCGAAGGCGGAGAAGGGGAAGCCGAAGATTGACGACGAAGACATCCCCGTCATCGACACCTCGGTAGACCCGGCGACGTTGCCGGAGCAATACGAGGCGGAGGTGTTGATTGAGGGGAAATTCACGGACGACGGAAAACCGGGGACGTTCCACCCGGGTGATGTGAATCAAGTGGTGGAATTCGATGTCTCGGTGGATAGGGAAGGAAACGTGTATATTCTTGACCCACTAAATGACAGGATACAGGTTTTCAACAGCAAAGGCGAATACAGTAGGTCGATACCGATAAAGGACGGATGGGTTGGTGGTGAGTGGAGGCGTGAGGAGGGAAAGGTAAAGGCGGTCTATTATCCTGGTAAAAAGAAGACACAGATTGCGATAGATGACGAGGGGTATATCTACTTGCTAGACAGCGGAGCGGGGGAACTGTTAAAGCTCGACTTACAGGGAAGAGAGGTGAATCGAAGCAAGGTAGACGGAAAGATTATTAATTTGAAGATACACAGAAAAACCAAGAAAAAAGTTTATATAGTTGAAGAAAATGCCAGCGGGAACATAAGAGTAAAGGTGGGAGAAGGCAAATTTAGGATAAAGGGAAGAAGAAAGACGGGATTTCCGGTTCCTTCGGAAGATGAATATGGGAATGTATACGTGCGAATGTCAGTGGAAGGGGATGACGGGATTGTCAGGTCAGGTATGTTCAAAATATCGAAAAAACATAGGATACTAGCTATTGTTGATACACATACGTATTGGTCGGGTGAAAAGAACAAGAATTGTGGCCCGTTAATGGCAACGGCATACGAGAGTGAATTAGTGGATTCGGCGGGGAATATATACTTCTGTCAAAATTGTGGCCAAAAGCTAAGAGTTATTAGATTGCAAAAGAAGAGTTCGAAGGAATAGAAGCCAATGAGAAGGTGTTTGTCAGACAAGAGATTTCTGTTGGTGGTCCTGACATTGGCAGCCCATTGTAGATTGTGGGGGCTCGATGGTGCGGCCGTGACAGTACGTGCTCAGGCTTATTTAGATTGTGATTGGACCTGCCATACTCGGAACGCACGAGTAGAAACTAATGCGGCTGGCGTAACATTGAGAAGTAATGTAGATGACGATGCGGATAATAATATCTGGCGCCATCCGTTTTACCCCGCTGGAGCAGCGTTCAAAGATTATGATGGTAATACTAAGACAGCCATAACGGGAACAAGCCAGGGTGTTGCCTATTGCTGGGGCCAACGCGATCATGCGGGAGAATATGAAGGGAATACGTTGGTGGCATTCACTGAACTCATAGCGAGCGAGGAGCCGATTTATCTCGCGGGGCAAGAACCTAATTCCATACACCTTGATACTGCTGGCGTTGACTGTTCGGGTTTGGCATTTAATTGCCTGGGGTTCCCTTTACATTATCGCCATGTCAATAACTACAGGGAGCCGTTGCATTATGTGGTTGCGGATGCATTCCAAGACTATTTTTCGGATGGTATTGGTTGGAATGAAATAAAGAAGGGGGATGTTCTGGCATATACAACGAGCGGCAGTTCGCATGTGGCGGTAGCAATAGGGTCGCCGAGCAACAACAAGGTGGAGGTCATTGAGGCGGCACCGAGGTACTACGAGACTGGGAACGAAAAACAAGGGGTCAGAGCTTGACATATGACATTTTTCAATTACCGAGTGGAAAAGGATAACAGGAGATGATTAAGTGGCAAGGCCGATAACCCTACTTCGCTTCCTACTACGCGCATCCTACTACGCTAAAGCTACGAAGG
>JAUXIB010000190.1 GCA_030621225.1 candidate division FCPU426 bacterium | reverse complement strand
AGAAGGCAAAGTGGAGGAAAGGAGCAAGAATTGCGTTTAACTAAACAACACCATGCTCGACTTCGTTTCATTGGTGTCTTTCTGTTCCTTTTTTTCTTGTTGGTGGGCGGGCGTCTTTTTTTTCTGCAGGTGGTCAGGCATAAGGACATGAAAGACGCGGCGACTCGGCAGCGTTATCGCACCGAGCGGATCCAGCCCCGTCGTGGTGTGATCTACGATTGCCGGGGCAGGGAACTGGTGACGAATATAGAGGTGCCGTCTCTTTACGCCAGACCCCGGCTGGTGCGCGACCCGGCCAGCACAGCACGACGGATACATAAAGAATTAGGTCTGGATTATAAGTTCTTACGGCGGCAGTTGTCTCGTCGCAAGGATTTTATATGGCTTGGTCGTAAACTGGACCATCAACAGTGGGACAAGGTGCGTTCCTTGGATATCAAAGGTGTCCGGTATCTTAGCGAGACGAAACGGGTCTACCTGAAAGAAGAACTGGCTGGACAGGTCATTGGCTTTGCCGGTGTTGATAACCAGGGACTGGAAGGGATTGAACTGCAGTATGAAGAGGACTTGCGCGGCAAGCCGGGCTGGATAGTTACGACGCGTGATGGCTGGGGGCGGCGGGTATTGCCGGAGGAAAAAAGATACCGCGATTCGGTAGAAGGTTTTAATCTGACGCTTACCCTGGACAGTATTATCCAGCACATCGCCGAGACGGAATTGCTGCGAGCTTTCAAGGAGACCAGGGCGCAAAGTGCTACGATCATAGTGATGGATCCCAGGCGGGGTTCTGTTTTGGCCATGGCCAGCTATCCTAATTACAATCCTAACCAGTTTGATCAGCACGAGGCGGGTAGCAGGCGTAATCGAGTCGTTACCGACACCTATGAGCCGGGGTCTACCTTTAAGATAATCACTGCGGCGAGTGCTTGGGAGAGTGGTGTTGCTACCGAAGATGATATGGTCCATTGCAGTAACGGGACATACTGTATTGCCGGCCACGAAGTACATGACGTTAAGCCGCATGGTTGGTTGACTTTCCGCCAGGTAATCGAGGAATCTTCCAACATCGGCATAGCCCGTATCGGCATCAAGGTAGGAGCGAGTCGGCTGTATCAGGACATAACGAATTTCGGTTTTGGCCGTAAGACAGGGATTGACCTGCCCGGGGAACGTAACGGGGTGGTGCATCCCCTTGACCAGTGGTCGGAACGGGCGATCGCTTCCGTTTCCTATGGCATGGGGGTGTCGGTGACCCCGTTACAGATGTTGAATGCCATCAATGTGGTAGCCAACGATGGTATTTGGTTACAACCGTATGTCGTAGAAAAAGTGACCACGAGCCGGGGCCGGATAGTGCGGCATCACCAACCGGGGCAGTCCAGAAGGGTGATTTCCACGGGGACGGCGCGTCGCCTGAAGCAGGTAATGCAAGGGGTGGTAGAGAAGGGGACGGGGAAACGAGCCCGATTGGAAGGAGTCAATGTGGCGGGTAAAACCGGTACCGCCCAGAAGGTAGACCAGCGGACAAAGAAATACTCCAGCTATAAGCACGTCGCGTCTTTTGTGGGATTTGTTCCGGTAGAGGAGCCTCGTATTTCTGTGCTTGTTTTTTTTGATGAGCCAAAGGGTCTCTATTCAGGGGGGCATATTGCGGCGCCGGTATTCCAGCGGGTGGCCCAGCGGGTGTTGAGCTACCAGGGGCATCTCACGACGCAGGCAGCGCGGATTCCTGTGGGAGATTCGAGACCCCGCTTATGTCCCGCGCCGAATTTTCTGGGGCTTAGCAAACAGCGGGCGAAGCAGTTAGCTGGCATCAGCCAGGTCGGCATAAAATTCACAGGGGAAGGTGGTGTGGTGGTGGGGCAGAATGCGCCGCTGGGCGGGACGATCGGCGATCAAGCGGAGGTCACGCTGGCTCTGGGGGACGAGCGGAAGACCGATGGGAGTATGCCCAACTTGCTTGGTAAAAATTTGAGTGCGGCCTTGGTAGCTGTTTCGGAAAATGGACTCAAGGTACGTTTCCGGGGATGCGGACAAGTGGTGCGCCAGGAACCATCGCCGGGCCAGGCGGTGAAACGCAGCACGATAGTTGATTTGACGTTGAGTGCGAAAAAGTAATGTCAGTGGTCCCTACTTCGTCCAAAGACTATGTAGGGCAGGCAGGGTCGGGGGGGCAGTAAGCCGGTTGTTAGTCGTTGGTATTTAGTATTTAGTCGGCGACCAAACACCAAATACTAACGACCAAATACTGTGAACGGTATTGAACCTCGAGACACGGGAAGCGGGACAAGGGAGATAATGCCTAGATTATCAGAACTGTTAAAAGGGATAGCTGACGCGGAGATAAAAGGCGCGGACCCGGAGATTACCGGTCTGGCCTATGATTCGCGGCGTGTGAAATCGGGCTACCTCTTCATATGTTTGTTGGGGCAGAGAGAGGATGGGCACGATTATGTAGCGGATGCGTTGGCTCGTGGCGCGAGCGCGATCTTGGCGACCAAGACGCTGGATGTGGGCAGCGCCAGCCTGGTTTGTTGCGCCGATACTCTGAGCGCAATGGCGGTCGTCGCCGGAGAGTTTTATGGTTGGCCGGCCAGCAAGTTGGCAATGTACGGGATAACCGGCACCAATGGCAAAACGACCTGCAGTTATCTTTTGTGGAGTATTTGCCAGGCAGCGGGGTTAAAGACGGGATTGATCGGTACGCTGCAGTATAGCTGGGGGCAGACGGTGCTTCGGGCGAGCGTTACGACGCCGCTTTCGTTGGATCTGCAAGAGATACTGGCCGAGATGGTCAAGGACGATGTAAAGGCGGTCGTGATCGAGGTGTCTTCCCATGCGCTTAGTTTAAACAGGATTCGGCCGGAAGATTTCCGGGCCGCGGCTTTCACCAATTTGACCCAGGACCATCTCGATTTTCACGGTGACATGGAGAGCTACTTGGAGAGCAAGTTGGAGTTGTTTCGGGGCCTGGCGGCATCCGCGCTGGCGGTATATAACCACGATGATGAAAACGCCTGTCGAGTGGCGGTAGAGGCGCCCTGC
This sequence comes from candidate division FCPU426 bacterium, assembly GCA_030621225.1. GTDB lineage: Bacteria > Oederibacteriota > JAUXIB01 > JAUXIB01 > JAUXIB01 > JAUXIB01. The sequence goes on along the minus strand of JAUXIB010000190.1, from coordinate 1,632 downwards.
CGGACGGTTAGTTTTGGCTTGACCGAGCAGGCGGATTATCATCCAGTACAGTACCGGGTGGATACCGATGGAATTCGGCTGAAGATAAAGTTGCCGGGAGAAGAGCAGGAACAGGAAATCGTTTCGAGCTTATTGGGCGAATACAACCTGGCCAATATACTTTGTGCTGTATCGCTGGCCCACGGCTCCGGCCTGGCGGCGGCAGCGGTGTGCCGTGGTGTTACTGAGCTGGTGGGAGTTCCGGGCCGCTTAGAACGAATAAGCATGGGCCGGGATTTCACGGTGGTGGTGGACTACGCGCATACTCCGGACGCGTTAGAAAGATTATTGATCGCTTGCCGACAGCTTGCGGCAGGAAAGTTGATAGTGGTTTTCGGTTGTGGTGGTGACCGCGACCGGGGCAAACGACCATTGATGGGGACGGCGGCTTGCCGCCAGGCCGACCTTGTGGTGGTTACTTCAGATAATCCACGCAGCGAGGATGCGGCGGCGATAATCAGGGAGATAATAGCGGGCGGAGACTCTGATAAGATCGTAGTAGCAGAAGATAGAAGGCAGGCAATAAGTTTGGCTTTGGCGAGGGCGACCAAGGAAGATCTGGTGGTTGTTGCCGGCAAAGGACACGAGGATTACCAGTTGATCGGGGATAAACGCCTGCCTTTTGATGATCGGGTGGTGGTGAAGGAACTGTTGGCCGAAATGAAGCAGTAGGCAGTAGAAAGGTTAAAAATAAAAATCCTCATAAATGCTTAGACTAACAGTTGAAAAGATCGCTGAAATGTGTGGGGGAGTTATTGAACGGTCGGGGAAGACCGGAAAAATAAAGCGGGTGGCGATAGATAGCCGCCGGATAAAAAGAGGTGACCTTTTCGTGGCAATCAAGGGTGAGCACCAGGACGGCCATAAGTTTATGAGTGAGGCGGCGCGGAGAGGTTGTACTGCTCTGTTGCTGGCCAGGGGTGCTCGGCAGCGGCCGCCGGTCGGACCGGCGGTGATCAGGGTTGCTGATACTACCCTGGGCCTGGGAAAGTTGGCGGCGGCCTGGCGCCGCGAGCTTAAGTCATGTGTTATCGGTATCACCGGCAGTAGTGGTAAGACTACTACCAAGGAGTTGTTGCGTTGTGCCTTGGGCGGGGGAGCGGGGGTGGTTGCCAGTGAGCAGAGTTATAACAATCAATATGGGGTGCCCTTGACTTTGTTGAGTGTGAGTAGCAAGACGAAGACGGCTGTGCTGGAGATGGGGATGAACCAGCGGGGAGAGATCGCGTATCTGGCGGAGATGTCCCGTCCGGATATCGGTGTGATAACTAATGTTGGGTCTTCGCATATTGGCCGGCTTGGATCAAAACGGGCTATCGCCGTGGAAAAATCGCGCTTGCTAAAAGTCTTGCCGAAAAAAGGCAGGGCGGTGCTTAACGCCGACTGTCCTGATTCCAGGCGTATCGCGGCGTCCGCGCCCTGTCTGGTTGTTACTTTTGCCCGGCATCGTCCGGCGCGAGTGCGCGCGCGGCACGTTCGTCGACTGGCGCGAGGAGGCACTGCTTTTGATATTGTATACCGGGGTGAGAGCTATGCTGTGCGCCTTAAGCATCCCGGTGAGCATAATGTATCCAATGCCCTGGCTGCTTTCGC
>JAUXIB010000252.1 GCA_030621225.1 candidate division FCPU426 bacterium | reverse complement strand
ATCTGCGGACAACCGACTCGTCCGACGCAGCTTCAGCGAAACTGGAAGGCTGTATCTGCGCACTCCGCGAAATAGATTTTCCGGCACCAACTTGAAGACGTATTTTATCATATTATCATACGTAAAACCACCTCCGGGTGGTGTAGAATAATAAGCAGTGGACAGCGGTCTACTTCGCAGCTCGTAGCTCGGAGTTCGTAGCTCGATTTACAAACAACGTCCAACGTCACATGCCTACCCTGAACCATGCGCAAGCTTAGATTCAGGGCTTGCCCGCTGCCGCCGTTATACCCCAGAGGTGTAATGCAAAGTTGTTCGTTATTTCACCTCCGGGGTGTAACGCACGAGCTACTAGCTACTAGCTACGAAATACGAATTCTTATGAACATACATCTCGCATTATCAGCTATCATTCTCGGCCTCGTATCTATCGTGCTCCAAGTGGCGTTGCTGCGCGAGTTTTTCGTTACCTTCCAGGGAGACGAACTATCTTGGGGATTCGTGTTGGCATCCTGGCTGGTCTGGACGGGAACGGGCGCGTTGATTGCAGGACGCACCGGTCCCGCGTCCCGTGTCCCGCATCCCGTGTCCTTGCTCAGAACTTGGGCAATCCTGCCCTTGCTGATCGCCACATCCCTCATCGCCACCCGTACGCTCAGATCAATACTCGGCGTGATGCGGGGAGAAATATTTGGACCGGGACAAATGACCCTGTCCGCGCTACTCCTGCTCGCCCTGCCCTGCCTGGCCCTGGGAGCGCTTTTCACGCTGACCAATAAAGCGTGGAAAACAAACGGCGGCGCCGCCGGCTGGATCTACTGCCTGGAGTCATGCGGCTGCCTGCTCGGCGGCCTTTTTGCCTATTTTTTAAGCTACCAATTAACCATGCCCGTCCTTATCTCTTTGCTGTCCTTGTTTTGTTTCATACCGGTACTGTTGACATCCAGGCAACACGGGATACGGGACACGGGACACGGGACACGCCGTCGTTCCTCGAGCTACTGGCTAATCCCCCTGCTTCTCGCCGCCACCTTCTTGATATTCTCCCCGCAAATCCACAAATGGTCCGTGGAAAAACAGTGGCCCCACGAAAACATCATCGCCTATCGCAACACCCCATACGGAAACATAACCGTCGGCCGAGAAAATAGTCAGCTTAATTTCTTCCTCTCCGGCGCTCTCGCTTTCTCGATTCCGGGTGGTTCAAATAACGATGAGTTGTTCCATCTCCCTCTGCTGCATCATCCGGCCCCCCGGGAAATACTGATCATCGGCGGCGGACTAAGCGGCGGACTAAACAATATTTTACAGCACACCCCGCAAAGGATAGACTACGTGGAACTGGACGGCGAATTGTTCTGCGTAGCAGAAAGAGTCCTCCCCGCTAGTGATCTCCAGGCCCTGAGCGACCCGGTAGTATATCTCCACGCAACCGATGGGCGGGCGTTTTTGCGGGGGTCAGGGGTCAGGGATCAGGGGTCGGGGCAGGCTTATGATTTAATATTGATCAACGCCGGGCCGCCGACGAACGCCGCGGCAAACCGCTACTATACATCTGAATTCTTCCAGCTCGCCAAGCGCAGATTAAAGGAAAACGGGATCATCAGCATCCGCATTCCTTTTAGCGAGGAATACCTCGGCGCTGAGATGCGCCTCCTGGGCTCGTCCATACTGCGCGCTTTAGAAAAACACTTTCCTTACACTTTACTGCTCCCACGCGAAGATGCCTTACTCCTCGCCTCGCCTCAGCCGTTTGCCCAAAACACCGAATCGCTGCTGGAACGGATGACTGAGCGACATATCAGTTCTCCTGCTTTGGGCCGCAAACGGCTCGGTTATCTACTGGACACACATCGCAGCAAGCGTGCCAAAGCAATGCTGGCCGGCGGCAACGCCAACCACGACCTTAGACCGGTTTCTTTCCTTTACAACCTGGCCCTACAAGCAAGCCAACACGGACGAAAAATGGGCAGCTTCTACCTGTCGCTCAAGGAGCGATACCAACATCTGGTTTTCCTCCTGCCCCTGCTGCTGTTCACCCCGCTAACATTCAAACGGCGGCAAAGGAGCATACCCCACCTCACGTCGGTCATCCTGGTCACGGCCGGCTTCACCGGGTTATCGCTGGAAATAATTTGTCTTTTATCAATGCAAAGCCTGACCGGGATGGCTTACAGCAAGCTGGCAGTCCTGGTGAGTTTTTTCATGCTGGGTATGAGTATAGGCAGTGGTCTATTCTCTCGCCGCACTGCCTACACGAAGAAAAACGCCACCCCACTCCTGGGCGCTCTCCTTGCTCTTTCCCTGGTATTACCCCTGGTGCTTAGCGCGAGCGGGAAATGGTCGTCTTTTACACTAGAGTTCTTCTACTATGTATACGTAAGCTGTGTGGGGTACGTTGCGGGCGCTCTCTTCCCCGTCAGTCTTGCTCTGATACCCAAAAAAGACCGGGAACAAACAGCCGGCCGTGCCTATGCCGCCGACGTCACCGGGGCAGCCTTGGGCGCTCTGCTGACAGGAGCCTTTTTGGTGCCGGTCCTGGGCATCGCTGCCAGCTGCCTCAGTATCGCTTTGCTAGTCGGCATCACGCTGCTCGCTGTCCGGCGCCTTTGATTTAAAATGCATTACGAGTTCAAGGGAACGGAATAGACATCATGGACTTCACCTTTCGAAAAAAACAAAAGTCTTTTACCACCAAAGATGATCCACAGATTCCCTTCTTTGGAGCTTCTAAATTGGGCCTCTTTAACGGCTCATCCACAGATTCCACAGATTTTTTTCTTAGTAATTCAAAATTATCAAAAAACTCGCTCACAAAACACGCAAACCCGCTTACTGAAAAGTCCAATTACACCGATTCCTCTATTCTCGAAAAACTAATCCGTGTAATTTTTACGTCCAACCCTAACCTCAAACCATCAAAACCAA
>JAUXIB010000116.1 GCA_030621225.1 candidate division FCPU426 bacterium | reverse complement strand
AACTTCGTCCGGGTTATGATTCTCGATCACCAGTTCTCCACTGCCGTTAGTGATAAACTGCACCGTCCATTCTTCCCCCACCACCGGCCGGGATTTATGATTCAGGACTTGGATATAATAAGAATTATTGTTTGATCGATCGCCTTGAAGAATACAGGAGAATAATGCCAGGAATATCAGCGCGTATATTTTGTGTCTGTGCCTCCCCATAACTTTTTCCTTCTGCCCCGAGGCGGTTCACGAACCGCCCCTACAAACACTGACGCAAAGCATATTTGAGAACGGTCCGTGAGTGCTCCACTTTTCTTTCTCCAACACACCGTTTTTGCTTGGTGGTAATAGCATTCTATCAGCAAGGGATAAAAAAGGAAAGCTGTCCTTCCTCGGGACTCGGAACTCGGGGCTAGAATTGGTATCTCGTAGCTCGTTTCTAGTATCTCGTTTCAGAATTCAGAACTCAGAATTCACAATTCAGAATTCCTTCCTAAGCCCCATTTTTACTTTTTACTTTTTAATTTTTAATTTTTTAGTCTTCGCCTCGGCTTTAAGATAGAGCCTATCATAAGTACTCAGGATCTCATCCAGCGCCGATTCAAAGGCTTCCATCACCGTGGGACAGAAGTGCTGGCCCTTCTCGCTACGCATGATCCCCAGCACCCGCTCCATATCAAAAGCATTCTTATAACACCGGCTGGTAGAAAGCGCGTCAAAGACATCGGTCAGCGCGGCGATGCGGCCAACCAATGGTATTTTCTTGCCCTTTATTTGCTGCGGGTATCCAGTACCGTTCCATTTCTCATGATGGGTCATAGCGATAACCCGCGAGGTCTTGATCAACTCCGACTTACTGCCCTCCAGGATCTTCGCGCCGATCTGAGGATGGGTCTCTATCACCTTGCGTTCGGCCGCGGTCAGTTTGCCCGGCTTCATCAAAACCGCGTCGGGAATCCCCACCTTACCAATATCGTGCATCGGCGCCGCGTACAACAGGCACTCGGCGTCTTCCTGTGAAAAACCCAGTTGATAAGATAACGTCTGGGCATACATGCCCATACGCTTAATATGCATCGCCGTAGACTTGTCTTTATACTCAGCGACCACGGCCAGGCGGCTGACGGTATCATAGTATGAATCCAGCAGGTCCTCTGTCAGTTGCGAATTAGTCAGCGCCACCGCCGCCTGCGAGGCAAAGGAACGAACCAACTCCACGTGGAATTCAGAAAAGGGCACGACCTTGCCCTGCTTATTATAATTATTGATCAACTGCAGCACCCCGATCACTTGTCCCTCCCGGTCTTTGAGCGGCACGCAAAGGACAGAACGAGTGCGATAGTTATTCTTCTTGTCAAAACTGCGATCAAAGCCGTAAGGCTCGCTCTTTTTTATCTCGTAAGCGTCTCTAATGCGCAGGATCTCTCCCGTAACCGCCGCGTAACCGGAGAGGCTCTTTTTGCTAATGGGAAAAGTCATATTCAGGAGCGGATTGCCCCGCTCAACGGCGGAGACGCGCGTCTGCAGGGTATCGTTCTGGCTGGCGGCAAAGCGGAGCTTATTCCCCTCCTTGACGTAGAGCGTACCGGCGTCTGCGTCAATGATCTTCCTTACTTTCTCGAGAACATTATCCAGCAGGCGATCCAATCGCGTCTCGGAAGAAAGAGATACGCCAACCTCCAATAGATCGCGCAATGCCTGGGTATTCAGATGTTCCATAGATCATTCCCCTTTAAAAGCCCATTTTAGCACATATTAGCGGATTCTACTACTGTAATCCATTTGTATTAATATATCATCAGCGTAGTGGCCGACCTCCGCGTCGGCCATATTAGGCCATATCAAGGGAGCATCCGCCTTCGCTAAAGCTATGGCGGACAGGCAGCGGAGGTGCTCCCCTACCCTGATGTTTTATTCGACCAATGGTTCCGCGTCGGCCATATTAAACCATATTAAGGGAGCTATTTTATGTTTTTGTGCCAAAGAAAACATCATTCACCTTGCGCCGTGGCTCCTGCACCATAAACAACATCAACAAGAATGACGCCAGGCCGATCGCCGCCGCTAACAGGAAAACAAAACCGTGCCCCTGCGTGTCCGCCAGGTATCCGCCGAGAAAGGGCAGCGGCGCCAGCAATACCATGGCCAGATTACGGATGATAATATAGGTCAGGCGGTCCTCGATCGAGGAAAATTCGGTTATCCAGTTCAGCCAGCTTGTCATCCCGGCGGCTAACGAGATCCCCATCAACAGAAAAGCAAAATAGAAAACGGTGAGCTCATCTCCCGCCCACATAGTAAGATTAGCGATAACAGCCATAACTATAGAAAAGAGCGTCACCGCCTTGTTGCCATAGCGGTCCCCGGCCAAGCCCGTTAACGGCTGGAATACCCCGCGGCCTATCAGCAACACCAGCGTTAGATACAAAGTCAATACCCCCACCTCGCTGGCAATACTGGTTTCCTGATGGGCCAACACTTTCATCGTATACAAAGAGATGGTAGCTATAGTGGTCAGTCCGCTAAACAACGATATCAACAGGAATCGCCGAAAATTCCGGTCCCGGCGTAACACATTCGCCAGCTTGCGCCAATAGGCCCGATAAGCCAGCCGTGACCTGGTCTCAGCATAGCTCACCTCACGCAATTGGTAGAAACAAATATAGGAAACCGCCAGTAAACTCGCGGCGATACCAAAAAGGTAAGCGTAATTTTGCGGGAACGGATAGCCTGTCAACAGGTGCCGGGCATAAAAGAGCACGACTGCCGCCGCTAAGGAAGCCAACCCCATACGGCCGCCGAGAACAATGCCGCGCCGGTTTACGGGGATCATCCGGCTCACAAAATCCATCCATACTGGTATGGCCAGCCCGTCCATCGAGGAAAAAAGCGCCAGACATAAATACAATATCACCAGCACCAGCACGGGCCAATCCTGAGCATAAAAGTAGATGGCCACGGCCAATATGGCGATCGGCACGCGCAATAATAAACCGACCCGAAGAATGAACGGATGCCTCGTCTTAATCGACTCCAGATAAGGCGCGACAAAGACCGGCGGCAAAAACCAGCCCAGATACATTATCACCACCGCCAGCGTGGCCAAGCGGTTTTCCCAGCCCACCAGTTGCGGCACCCGTTCCACCAGTAACTTGATAAAGCCCGGGATCACAGTAAAAATACCGATCAGTTCAGCGCCAATGGCGAAAAAAACGCCGTCCAATACGTTCCAACTGACATTCCAGCGGTAGTTTTTTTTGACAGCGTTACTGTATTGATCGAGCTGCTTGCTCATCTATTCTTTACCTTTTTCGCGAAATGCGCGGAACGGCCGCTAGCGCGACCGCGCGGAGTACGCAGAAACTGCGTATCCAAACTTTCCGCGGTCTCAGCGAAATATATTTTTCAAATCATAAAAGGGCAACCAAACAGGTTGCCCTTTAGCATATCAGCAACTCACGTCCGCCGTAGCCCTTGACGAAGGCGGAAGCGACCCTACTTCGCTCCGCTGAGCTTCGTAGGGCAGGCCAGCGACTACAGCCATTCAACTCTACTGATATACGCTTCCGTATTAAACCGGCGCGCCAGCTTATCCACGTTTATCGAGCGCACCAAGCCAAATATCTTGCGCTCGGTGACTACCGGCGCGTCATGTTTCCCGCCTATCGCCCTGGCTACTCCGGCAAAAGAGCTGGGCCCGCGGCCATCCAACGCGAATTTGTTATTCAGGTTAATAGCGATTTCAAAGGCCTCCCGCACATCCGGCGACCATTCGAGAATCCGCTTGGCCCAGACAACACGCAGGAACCCATGGATCTTGCCGCGTTTTATTAACTCCAACTGGCTGGCGTTCCAAAGACGGTCGTGTGTTTGCGCTTTTTCAAACTGTTCGGCGGTATAGGAATATCCCCGCCAATCGTCACGGTGCCGATGCAGTGATTCCTGCGCCCAAAGCGGACACCCCTTGATGTTATCGTAGTTGAGATTATAACGCACAAAGTTAAATGCCATCTCGCGCCGCACCACCAACTCTTCCAGGAAAACAGCTTTTTGCGCCTCCTCGGCCATGCTCCTCACCACCTCAGCCGCTACCTGGCGGGCAGATAGCTGACCAAAGTGTAAGTACGGACTAAGATCCGACGTCCCATCCATGCTCGGGTCGTTGCGATTGTCCTTATAAAAGGGCAGCTTGAGCCGCACAAAAACGCTCAGCAACCGTTCCCCTTCCAGGCGCCCCCCCTTGAAATCTCGCGAGGGAGCGACCGAACGATCAATGGACAGGTCGGAAAGCACCTTTTTATAATCGATCAGGCTCTGGCTTTTTATCTTCCAGCGCGCGGCCGATTTTTTTACTTTCAACTGGGGTAAGCCCTTGAGATGGTCAGGCAACAATCGCTCCACTCGCGCGCGAAACTGGTGCGGCGCTTCCTCCTCGCGCGGAAACTCAGTCTGGGGAATAACGGTATTAGCATCTACCAGCACAAAATATACCCGCAGATTCCGGGCAAGCTCCTGGCGCATCTTTCGGGCGTGACTAAGCGAATTATCCTCGCTGACCACCAGACAGGGATCCAACTCATTACAAAGCCGCGGCAAACCTTCGGTAGGATCTTCCACACGTAACACAAAAGAGACCGCTTGCTTGGCCAGCGCCGCTTCTACCTCCCGCAAGCCTTCCAGCATAAAGAGGTAAGCGCGCTCATTGGCAGCAGGGTAGTTTTCCCACAAACCAAAATAGACCACCAACGGCACGTTCAGTTTGTTGGCCCAGCGTATCGCCGTATTAAAAGCGTAGTTATCATGTACCCGCTGGCTGGCCTGCATCCAGTAAATAACACATCGCCCCTTCTTTTTTAGGGCGTCCTCATTAAAAACGGTAAGTCGGGTATCTTCCATGATCATCCTCCTTTATTTCGGGAACCGCTTCACCAGTATATCGCGCTTATCAAAAAAAAGCTTCGCCTGCTTGGCCACGATGAGCTCTACCTCCGGCGTACTCATTTCCCAGGTATCATTGATAAAGGAATAGACCCGACCAAAATAAAGCCCGCGCAAGGCGGCAACCACGGCCTCACGTTGCCGCTTGAACTTCTTAAAGGCGATCAACATATTGTAGACGATATCCACCCACATCTCCTCACCGATATCTATCTTCCCCGTGGAATATTGCCGTAATAGTTTTTTATACAACGAAGTCGGCACAAAGTCGCCCAAAGATTTGCCGTATTCCTGGTTATCTGTCAGGGCGCTCTTTTTTATCGCGGTCCGGTCAACCTTCAGCTCCTGCGCGGGCTCCAGGTGGCGCATACCAAAGAGCGGCAGGCTCTTAACATTCAGGTTATACCGCCAGCTTTCCTCGTTACGGATTATCATCTGGAAAGCAGTACCTACCACCTGCAGGAACATCGGTCCCAGCTTTGGCGCGCTGGGCTTATGCACCTTAGCGCCCAGCCCTGTTTCACATATCTTGCAATCGTTGACGATGGCCGACATGGTCATAAAAATATCTATGCCGTATTCCACCGTGGATCGATGCCAACTGGAAAGCAGCAGCTTCTCTATCAAATTACGCGAGATGGCAAAATCACCGCCGATCGGCTGGCGCACGTTCACGCCGAAAACACCATAGGTCAACGGATAACAGATGTTCTTGGTGATCGTGCCATCATACTTATGCCGGGCATAGATCGGCGTCACATAATCGTAGCCGTCCAATATCGGCTGCACAAAATGTTTCACCCACTCAGGCGTGATACTTAAAAGGTCGGCGTCCAGGCAGACCAGCGCCTCGGCACCCAGTTGATAAGCCTTGCCAAAAAGATTCTCGAAATTATACCCCTTCCCCTGGGCGCCGGCGGGAGTGGTAATATAGATCTTAGGCACCGGCGTCTTGGTAGACATAAAAGCCCGTTCGGTATCGTCCGGCGAATTGTTATCACAGTTAATGATCACCGACTTCTTTTTGCCGTAATACTTCTTCAGCCCGGCGCTGGCTTGCTTGGTGGGGTAGGCAATGGAGTCCGCCTCGTTGTAGGAAGGTAGCCCAACAATGACCTCCGCCTTGTGTACCCGTTCCGGGTTTTCTTCTCTTTCAAACATGGCGCCACCCTCTTTTTTAATAGTTGGTTGCCGCTAAAGACGAATAAACATGATAACTCATTGGCTTAATAATGTAAAGTTAAAATACGTTGCTCGTAGCTCGCTGTCTGCTGTCCACTGCCCCCCGACCTTCGACGTTTGACCTTTGACAGCCAGCCCTGCATGTCCGCCGTAGCCCTTGACGAAGGCGGAAGCGAATGAAATGAGTCGAAGGGTTCGACACATTTCCCCCTGTGTTCCGTGTACCTTTTCATAATTCAGAACTCATAATTCAGAATTCCTTCCCAAGCCCCCTGTGTCCCGTATCCCGTGTCCTGTGTTCCTTGTACTTAGCACATTGCTTTGCCTGACACTTCCTGATACACTATCGTTCTATGCACAAAAAAAAAGTAGCGCTTATACACTATGCTTATCCCCCGGTTATCGGCGGGGTGGAATTCGTGATGCAAGCCCACGCCGGACTGCTGGCGGCAGATGGTTACACCGCTAAAGTCTTCACCGGCGAAGGGAGCGACGACACTCCCGGGGTTACGGTGCGCGCCCTGCCCGAATTGGGCACAGCAGGACCGCTCACAAAAAAGGTGCAAACAGAACTGGCGCGCGGTGTGGTGAGTCCTCGTTTCACTTCCCTTAAAGATCAGATCAAAGCCCAACTGCGGCGAGAATTGGCCGGCTGCCGTTCCTGCATCGCACACAACGTAATGACTATGCATTTCAACCTCGCGCTTACCGTCGCCTTATATGAGCTGATCGGAGAACTAAAAGGAAAAACGAAATTCATCATCTGGTGCCACGACGCCACCCTGATCAACCCGCACTACAAAATGCCCCGCCCCGATGATTACCCTTGGAACTTGATGAAAAACTATCACAGCGCGGCGCGCTACGTAGTTATCTCCGCCTTAAGGAAACGCGAATTTTCCGGGCTCTTTAAAGTTCCCGCGAGTAAACTCCAGATAATTCCCAACGGACTGGACATCCCCTCTTTCCTGGACATCGACCGTCGTCTCTGGGAGATCGCGCTCCGTTTAGATCTACTCAAACAAGACCTGGTGCTCTTTTTTCCCTCGCGGCTGCTACGCCGCAAAAACTACGAGCTCGCTGTAAAGATCACCGCCGCCTTGCGGCGCACAGGCCTTTCCTGTAAACTGCTGCTCACCGGACAACCCGATCCCCACAACCCGGCTACCGTCAAATACGTACGCGAACTACGCTCTTTGATCCGCCGTCTTAAATTAAACGAACAGGTGGTTTTTACCCAGGAATTCGGCGCCAAACTTTATCCCGGTTTCAAAATAGGCTACAAGGAACTAAAAGGACTCTACGCGCTCAGCGACCTGTTGCTGCTCACCTCTTCTTCGGAGGGATTCGGCCTGCCCTTGCTGGAAGCCGCCGCCCGCAAAATGCCCATCGCCTGCAGCGACATCGCACCCCTGCCGGAGATTGCCGGTAAAGACACCATGCTTTTCAAACTGGAAGAGAACCCCACCACCATCGCCCGTCGGCTCCTGCGCTTTATGAAGACACACGCCAGCCACCGTATGTTCAAAAAAATCATGACTGAATATTCATGGGAAATGGTTTATGAGAAGCAGATAAGGAAGTTAGTTGAATAAGAATCCTCGGGCTAACGCCCGCGGTATTCTTGTCCCGCTATGTGCGTCCGCTAAAGCGGACGATATATATAACGCTTCCTTCACGAGCTTGCGCTCGTGGTATTCGCGCGCAACGGAATAACAAAAGCTTTTCACCCCCAAAGCTGATCCACAGATTCTCTCCTTTGGAGCTTCTGGATTGGGCCTCTTTAACGACCCATTCACAGATTGGCGACCTCTTCTTATGATCTCCAACGGAGAGAGGTCGCGAGGTGGTCTCCGACGACCGTACCACAGATTTGCAAGTTTCTGTTACGTTTAGCAAGGCAGAAACTCGCGAG
>JAUXIB010000226.1 GCA_030621225.1 candidate division FCPU426 bacterium | reverse complement strand
GACAATCACTCATCTCAGCCGAAGAAAATAGGGGACAAGGTGGTAAAGCCAAGTGAGAAAGATAAAAGGCGCTCGCATTGTGTTGTGCGAGCGCCTTTTTGGTATTGGTTGCGGGGGCCGGATTTGAACCGACAACCTTTGGGTTATGAGCCCAACGGGGTACCAGGTTCCCCCACCCCGCGGTAAATACTTGTGGGAGAAAGAAAAGCACTTGATACCAAGTGCCTGATTGAATTCATAATACCTTTATTTACCGCGACTGTCAAGGGATAAAAAGAGCGTGTAAATCAGGGGAAAGTCGTTATAATGCACCAATGCAATTACTCCTATTTGACATTGATGGAACGTTGACCCATTCCGGCGGAGCGGGATCACGCGCTATTTATTTGGCGCTCGAGCAGATGTATGGAATGGTGAGGTATCCAAAGCCGGTCAGGATGGCGGGGAAGACTGACGTGGCTATATTCAGGGAGCTCTTACGCATTAATCACTTGCAAGAGCGTCCGGGCGATCTTGATGAATTATATCGGGTTTACCCGCGTATGTTGCGCCGGTGTCTGCGCGAGGTGGGGGACAAGGCGCATCCGCATCCCGCGGTGGCGGAGCTATTGCGAAAACTCGTGCGCCTGCCAGAATTTACGCTGGGGCTGCTTACCGGCAACCTGGCTGAGACCGCGCGCATCAAGCTGACCCGTTTTCGTCTAAACCGTTATTTCAAGCTGGGCGCTTATGGCTCGGATAACGCGGACAGGATGAAACTCCCCGCCATCGCCCGGCGTCGCGCCGGGGAAATGGGAATACGCGTTAGTCCCCGGCAGATGGTGGTTATCGGCGATACGCCGCGTGATATCGCCTGCGCCAGGGGATATGGTGTGCGCAGTGTCGCCGTGGCGACCGGACCGTACTCCGTGCGGCAGTTAAAACGACATAAGCCGGATCTGGTTTATAAGGATTTGAGTGATACGGATGGATTTATTCGGCAAGTAAAATCGTTGCTAGTTGTGTGTCGCGCGTCACGTGTCGAACGTCAAAGGTCAAACGTCGAATGCAAGACGTCCTAGGCGACGTTGGACATTAGACGTGTGACGTTAGACTATACTTTGCCGAGGCTACGTAAGGTAGACGTGCGACGTTAGACGGGAGGAATACTGTACGGGACTAGTCCCGAGCTACGAGCTACCAGCTACGAGATACGACGGTTTTATCTTCCCGCCCAGATCAGATATCCCCAATTCAACAGCAAACTTCCGCCAATAACGGCGCCGAGTATCAGATGGCCGTATCTTCCCAGGCTTACCAGCCGCAGGCGGGGCAATCTCAACGAGATGACAGCCAGGGCGTAGCCCGCGAAGACCAGCCCGCCCAGCAGTAGTGCCGCGAAGAGCGGACTCATCTTTAGTCCCTGTATTATTTCTCCGTGACTGACCAGGATCAAGGCGCGGGTGGCGCCGCAGGAAGGGCAGGGCAGGCCGCTGATCTCGAGAAAAGGACAGGAGAAGGCGGCGAAGAATTTGGCCGGCATAAAACGAACGAAGAGGAAGAGTAGTATCGCCAGTGGGGCGTAGATCAGCTCGAAGTCGGTCTCTGTCTGTTTTTGTTGTATCCAGGCGAAGCGCATCGGTCAAGGGGTGGTGAGAGCCGCTCCCATACCGAGGGCGGCAATCAGGCCGTAAAAGCCGCAGCAGAGACAGGTGCAGAGCAGCATGGGAGCCAGCACGGCGATAACTGCTTTGCCGGTGGTGATGCTATGCGCGCGTGCCAGGCCGATGATGGCGATCACTATCCACCAGATCGCGCCGACTAAGTTGCCGCAGAAGGGGAGGAGCGACCAGATGGCGGTAGCGCCCATCGTGTAGGCGTTGACACGCAGTGTCGCCTCAAAGCCGGCGCTTGCGCCGCGCAGGATCATTAGCAGGAGATGATGTATGGCGGTAGAGACATACAGGATGGCGGCGATCATCAGTGGCGCGACGGCGAGCAGCAGCAACGTGGAGACGGCATTGGTTAATATGCCCGACTCTTGTCCGAGGTTGATGGGCAGGTTCAATTCTTTGAGCTTTTCTAATGACGATAGGCCGACGGCGGAGAGGGTCAGGCTCCACAGCGATGACGCGGCGTAGCCAATCCAACCCAGGCCGAGGCAATAGGCCAAAGGCGGTAGGTGCCCTCCTTTAATGTTCATCGCCTTAAAGGCCGGTGTGGGTTTGAGCAGGACTATTTTGGTGGTGTCGACCAGGCGCCGCCACAGGCCGCCGAAACGCTTCTTCTCCCAGGGCAAGCCGGGACGGTTTTTCTTCTTAGGCATCTATTTAGCTCCATAGTTTGTTTTCTGAGTAAAGTCATTGTAGATGAATCATGCGTATATGGCAATGGGTTTTTCGTAGCTCGTAGTTCGAAGCTCGTAGCTCGCTGTCCATTGACTGCTGTCTACTGACCGCTACGTTCGACAGCCTGCCCTGCATGTCCGCCATAGCCGAAGACGACGGCGGGAGCGAATGAAATGAGTCGAAGGGTTTGACCTTTAACATTCGACTCTTGTATACCCATTCATAATTCATAACTCAGAATTCATAATTCAAAACTGTTCCCCGTATCCGGTATCCTGTTTCCGGTATTCTGTATCCTGCTTACTGACCTCTGACCCCTGACCACTGATCACGAGACCCGAGACCCGGGACACTGCTGGGCATGTTCATGCTATAATACACGAACTATGTATCAAATCCTCGTCTGTATAAATCGTAAATATTTCCGGCAGGGTGTGCCCCTGGCCATAGAGGCCGGGATCGGGCTGGAGTTACAGACCTTTACCTACCAGGGAGAACTGGCGGGCGACTGGCGTGGTGAACTGGCCGCCGAAAAACAGGCGCTACAGGAGCACGCTGGCCCTTTGACCATGCACTGTATGATGCTTGATACACACTGGGAGGGCATGGCCGATGCCGCGGCGGAATACGCGCGGGTGTACCGGACAAATGTTGATATCGCCGCTGAATTGGGCGCCAAGGTTTTAGTGGTGCACCCCTTTTGTCATCGCATCGCCAAGCCGCACCGTTATGATCGGACCAAACAATACCGTAGCCGACAGGTGAGTTTCTTTGGGGAATTTGTAGCTTGCGCTGAGAAAGCGGGAGTGGAGCTCGTCTTGGAGAACCTGTGCGAAACGGAGCCGCGTGTTTTGGCGGAGGTGATCGAGGAGATCGATTCGCCGTTTTTAAACGCCTGTCTGGACGTGGGGCACGCTAATATTTACGGCGAGGTGCCGCTGCCGGCGTGGGTGGAGCGCTTGGGGCCGCGGCTGAGGTATTTGCATTTGCATGATAACTATGGCAAGGAAGATCAGCACTTGCCCATTGGCGAGGGGACGGCGGATTTTCCCGCGTTGCTCAAGGCGCTTGACGAGAGCAAATTCCGTCCCTGGCTGTCGGTGGAAGTGCGCGATAAACCGGCGGCGATGAGGAGTGTGGAATACTTAATGGGTAAGTGGCGGTCTACTTCGTAGCTCGCAGCGCGGAGTTCGTAGCTCGATTTGCCAACAGCGTTAGCTGTCGGCTCCCGAGTACTAATCGTTGTATGACATTAAAGGTTACAAGCTCCGAACTACTAGCTACGAACTACGAGCTGCGAGTATCGTGTCCCGTGTCCCGTGTTCCGTGTACCAAAGGATTATTTTTGCACCTTAGCCACCAT
>JAUXIB010000109.1 GCA_030621225.1 candidate division FCPU426 bacterium | reverse complement strand
GGCTTTTCATTATCTATATCTATGTGCTCGAGAATATCGCCCTTTTCTGCTAGACCAAGATATTCCATATCAGTCTCGACCTCAATCTTTTCTATATTGGCGATCCGGTAGCCGATCTCAAGGAACCCCAGCATACTGTCGCCAAAAGGAAGTCCCACATCGCCGCCTATCTCTATTACCGTCCCAGAGCCCTTCAACCTCGATGAATCTGGTATGTCCCGGTTAAAGAACGGAACAGAGATCTCAAGGTAATCATTCACACTCCACTTAACATTAGCATAGCCCATCCCGGCAAAAGCTGAACCACGCAGTCTGACCCTGCTATCACTGCTGTTCTCGATCCAGCCGCCGACCATCAACTGCACATAAGTCGCTTCCAGGCTGGTGGACCAGTCTAAGATCTCGTCATAATAACCGATACCCGTCACGCTAACCACTAACTCGGTTGGCTTCAGGTAAGCCACCCGCATCCCAATGCCTGTGGTTTCCGAGACCATTGTGCCTAATTCGCCGCCAAAATAGGAGGCTTGTGTGGCTTTCTCCACGCTTATCTCGTATTCATCAACCAAACCGGTGAACAACCACAGGTACCCGAGAAACCTCTCCCCCGCCAATTCGGCAAGCTGTTTTCCCTCTTTCTCAATATCGCTAAAATCAACCGTGGTGCCGCCAGCGAATACCGAACCACGCACCCCTTCCGCCTGAGATACACTTGTGGTTACCAACAACAATAACGCCAGCATCATTGCCCGGATAGTCTGCCTGCTAAGATTCATCATGCCTCCTTTATTTCAATTACAGCCATCATACACACAATCAGCGAAAACAGGCAAGCCCTTTTTTTGCTGCTAACCGACCACTTGAAAGCAAGCATAAATCATTTCCCTTGACCAAAAACATCATTCCTGCGAAGATTGAACCCAAAGGTGCGGCATCCGCCTTCGCTAAAGCTATGGCGGACAGGCAGCGGAGGTGCTCCCCTCGTAGCTCGTAGTTCGTAGCTCGCCGGCGGACAAGCGTAGCTTGGGACCAGTGTCTAGTATCTCACAGGCCGTTCCTAGTATGCCGTCTTGGTCGTTAGTATTTGGTTAATTGCCCATTATCTCTGCTGACCAAATACCAGATACCAACGACTAACGACTAATTAACCAAGGGGGAAATCATGCCTAAAGAATTCAAAGACCGTAAGACATTACTAATAGTATTCGGGATCATCCAGATCCTCCTCGGGCTACTGCTGGTATTACTATCTCTGGTCGTATTTATATCTACCGCCTTTCTCGCCTCTGAAGCCTACCAGGAACAAGCCGCGATGTACGGCGGGACTTTTAATCCTGCCGCCGCAATAACAATGGCCATAGTTATCTACCTGGCCATGGCAGTCTGGTTCATCTGGATGGGCATCGGCTCGATCATGGCCCGCCGCTGGGCGCGCGCACTCAGCTTGATGTTCTCATGGCTCTGGCTCGTAGTCGGAGTAGCGACCTGCATATTCATAGCCGTAATGTTCCCAACCATGAATACGTTCACCCCGGCTGCCGGGCATTCACCAGCAGTTGCGACGACGGTCACGCTCTTCGGAGTGGCGCTAATGGGTTTTGTCTTTATAATACTACCCTTGGCAATGATCCTCGTCTATAACCGGCAGGACGTCAAGCTCACCTGTGAAAAACGGGATAAAAAAGAATGCTGGACCGACCGTTGTCCGCTCCCGGTCTTAGCCCTGTGCAAAGCACTCGTGCTTATCGGTCTTTCCACAGTCCTCAGCGCGGTGTTTTACAACTGGATGCACATAATGTTCGGCTTCGTGCTTACCGGAATATGGGGCGCTCTCGCTACCCTGGCAACACTGATATTCTTAGGATACTCATGCTACTGGCTCTACCGCCGGGAAATGAAAGGCTGGTGGACAGCTTTGGCTTATCAGGTTTACATAACCCTTTCAACAGCGGCGCTCTTCTTTACCACCAGCATCGATCAAATGTACAAAGCGATGGGGTTTGGCGAGACAGAGATAGCCATGATGTCCATATATAACGAACAGCTTCCCTGGTTATGGCTGTCCGGCCTGCTCTTTTTACCGCTGATAATAGGTTATATGATTTATATTAAGAGGTTCTTTGTAAAGCGCGGGACTCGGAACTAGAGGCTTCCGCCTGCGCTAGTCAGCTCCACCCCAGAGGTGTAATACAAGGCAGTACGTAATCTCACCTCTGGGGTGTAACGACGGCAGAAGTTACGAGCTACGAACTACGAGCTACTAGCTACGCTTGTAATACTAAGCGCGCAGCAAAAAATCCATCCATACCGTGTGTCGTAGGATCGGCCTTAAAGTATCCTTCCTCCGTTACCGCCGCCTGATATGCCTGCGGCAGGAACGGGCCGGCTGCTTCTAGCTTAAAGCGCTTGTCTTTCTTTGAAAACTCCCTGACCAGCTCTTCGTTTTCCTCCGGCAACACCGAGCAGGTGCTGTAAATAAGACGACCGCCCGGCTTTACCAGCCGGGCGCCTGCTGCCAGCAGCTCAGCCTGCAAAGCGACCAACCTTTTTATCTCCTCCGCTTTCAAACGCCAGCGCAGTTCCGGATGACGCTGCATTACCCCCGTGCCGCTGCAGGGCACATCCAGCAATACGGCATCATAGCCTGTGTCATCTTCAAACTTCCTGATATCAGCGGTCTCAACCCTGGCCTCAACTCCCAGCCGCTGTAAGTTCTCCTTTAAAATCCTAACGCGAGAAACAGAATTCTCCACCGCCACCAGTTCCCCACGGCCTTCCATCATTTCCCACAGCCCGGCCGTCTTGCCGCCGGGAGCGGCGCAGGCGTCCAGCACGCGTTCCCCCGGCTGCGCGCCTACAAGTTTCACTGCCAGTTGCGAGGAAAGATCCTGCGCATAGACCAACCCCTGCTGCAAGGCCCGGCAGGCCCCAAGATTAGACGCTCCCTTGTCCACCACCAAGGCGTCCGACATTCCCGGCACGAAGCGGCACCAGACATCGCCGTCTTTTAGGGCCGTTTTTGCTTCCCGCGCGCTCTGCTTTCGCGTATTGACGCGCAGGTAAATATCCGGGCGCTCGTTGCCTGCTGCCAGCAGAGCCGCCGCCTGGGCATGGCCAAAACGCTCAAGATAGAGGTGCACCAGCCAGAGGGGAAAAGAAAGATTCACGGATAACTGGTCTACGCTATCATCCAAACACACGGGCAATTTCGGTTTCTCGCGCGTCACGCGCCGCAGCACAGCGTTAACAAACCCGGCCGCGCTTTTGCGGCGAAAGCGGTGGACCAGTGTTACCGCCTCGTTGACAATGGCGTGGTCGGGAATGCGGTCGAGGAACATGTATTGATAGAGCGCCAACCGCAAGATATCCATGATCAGCGGATGGGGCGCCTGCTGTTTGACGTACGAATTGATATAGTGGTCAAGCGTCAACCGACGCCGCACCACACCATAGACCAGCTCGTGCACCAAGGCCTTGTCTAGCCGGGATAACTCGCTGGCAGACAACCGCTCAGCCAGCAGCTCATCAAGCGGCGCGTTCGCTTTGGCAAACCGCTGCAGGACTTCGATCGCCAGTGCCCGCGCGTTATCTTGTGTGTTTTGTTTTTGTTCCATCTGTCATTCCCGCGAAGGCGGGAATCCAAAATGTAATTAAAGTCCTTTTCACCACGACGACATCCGTCTTCGTCAAGGGCTTCCGCCGTCGGCTACGACTATGGCGGATAAAACAACGGAGAAGTCCGCCTTCGTTTAAACTACGGCGAGACAAGCAACGTTATTGCCTGTCATTCCCGCGGAAGCGGGAATCCAATTCGATTTGGACATCCGCCTTCGCGGGTGTGACAAGGCGACTGTTTTTACCGCCTTATGTCGCCTGCCCTGAGTTCACCGAAGGATTATCCAAAAGGGGTTTCTCTGTGACCTCTGTGGCTATGCCTTTAGCCGTTATCCATAAGAAAAAATCCCCTTACGGGGATCACTCAGCTCTTAGGCCTGCCAAGCTCCGACCATCATATCTCATCTGTAGACTCTTCGTCCAAATCGTCCTTCACTTCATCCGCTGGTTTATCCTTCTCCCCCTCTTCGCTCTCCTCGCTCGCCGTTTCGCCGGTTCCCCCTGTCGCCGTTTCGTCAGTCCCTGCTGCCGCCCTGTCCTTGGGCGCGACAAACTTCACCATCACTTCCAGACTTGGCCGGGATACTTTTTCCGCCTCGCCTTCCCCACCGTCGCTGTTCTGGGCGATAAAATAATAAGCGCCGCTGATCAAGCCCTTGCCGCCTTTTTCTTTCTTTCCGGGCAAGGCCATCACTCGTCCCTTGATCGGCTTGGCCGTCAGGCGCCGGAAGTCTTCTTCCGCTTTGGTCTTCCACAATATATAAGTACCGGTGATCCGCTTGTCCTTGGCGTTTTTCCAGCGCAGCACCAGCTTACCACCGCGCTCCTCAACTCGAAATTCCTGCGGCACCAGCTCGGCGAATTTCTTGCCCGCCGTCTCTTTGTCCAGGATACTAAAAGGGGTAGCCGTAACAAAGGAAGTGAAGGTTTCCTCAAAATCATTAAAGACGATAGAGACAGCGAACTGGTACTCCTTGTTGTTCTTAAGACCACGCAGGGCGCAACGGTTCTTCCTGATCGGCGCTTTAACGATCTTCTTGCGCTGGCCGTCCGGCATGCGGCGGTAAACGTTGAATCCCTGCACGTTCGGCGCATAGGCCGGCTGCCAGGAAAGCAATACGCGGCGGTTGCCCTCCTTGGCGGCCAGATTAAAAGGACTGCTGCCGGGCTGGATATAGGCGCCGATCGCTTCCGGCTCTTCCTTGACTTCCTCCGGTTCTTTTCGGTCCGAGCCAAAGGTAATGGTAGTGCTAAGAAAATGGCTGTTGCCCAACTGCTGATGATACGAATAGGCATAGTCCAGCTTGAAATATTCATCACCCAGGCCAAAACCTAGTCGCAGTCCTTCCAGCGCGCGGCGGTTACCCTTTAGGGAATAGCCGTATCCCAGGGGCAGGTTATAACCGACGCGAAAACTAATCTGACGCGCGACACTGAACTCCCAGCCCAGGGCAGACACCCGCCCCGAACCCGTCGGCCAGGAAAGCTGGTAGCTAAAGGTCATCGGATTTCTTTGAAAGAACTGACCACCCAGAGGGTAAGCGAAGCCAAGATAGGGCCGGTCAGGCGGTAGATAGCTATCCACACTTTCACCGGTACTCTGGATACCAGCCGCCAAGCGAAAACCCACCACCGGCGCTTTCCAGAGGATACCGTAATCCCCCAGCCAAGCCTTACTGATGTGACTATGTCCCAACAACATTATCGTCTCGGCCGCGGCCGCGTCTGCTGGCTTTAGCTTGATCATCTGCTCATAATATTTCAGCTGCCAGCCCAGGTGCAGGCCGTGAACGATATGCCGCCCCCAACCAAAGGTGTAAATCGTATCGCGCGGCGTAAATTTTCCCAAGTAATTCCCCTTGTCATCCAATATAGGTTGTACCCCGTTTAATCCGTAAGACACGTAAGTAAAACTGGCGGCTACCGTGCCAACAAGCGGGATCGGGTGGGCATAGGCAACATTATTACGCAATATATTCAGACCCACGTAATGCCAACTGCCCCAGAGACGCAACTGCGGCCAGCGCATCAGGCCCAAACCAGCGGGGTTATACTCGATCGCGTCGATATCATCAGCCATGGCGGCGTAGGCTTCACCAACGCCCATCGCCCGCGGGCTACCGGGTAAATTCAACACATCAGCCCCGGTAAATCCATGGCCGTAATCACGCTGCCAATAGGCATGCGAAGAAAAAGGCAGGAGAAACAGGCAAAAACATAAGGCTCCCAGCACCGTCCTTCCGCGAAAACCTGCCCTGAGCGAGCGAGCGACGCGAGTCAAAGGGCTCTGCGCTCGCCGCGAAAAGGATGTTTGTATTCCAGCTACATTTTGAAGCATATGCCCTTGTGGACCTCTACTTTTTTGCTCACGGGGTCGGTAACGGTGATTATATAAATATACGCCCCCTTAGCTACGCGCTTGCCCGCCCAGTTTCTGCCGTCCCATTCTACGTAATCCGCGGTACTATCGCCTCCGGTGGCGGTACCAAAAGCCATAGCTACCAAGTTGCCCGAGGCGTTATACATGCGCAGTTCAACCGTACCGGAAATATTGGGATCAAAAACAAATTTTACCGTATTTGATTCCATGCCATTATAAAATGGGTTAGGGCAAGAAAAAGGCAGCTTGACATCCCGGGGGCCATTCCAATCCACGGCCGGAAGAACACCGCTCAGGCAGATCAGCAATAAACAGGAGAAAACTATTCTAGAACACTTTATAAACATTAATATTATCTTACCACATTTATTGCCGACTGTCAAATGGCTCTCGGGGCTTTGTTCGCAGCTCGTAGTTCAGGGCTCAAGATTTCCGCCTACGCTAACATGAATTGCCCGTAGGGGCGTGATTCATCACGCCCTTGGGTTCAATTAATTGAACCCCTACAATAGCGGACAAGCGCCGTTCCCTGTATCCTGTATCCCGTGTACTTTGTTAGGCATGGTCAGCTCCACCCCAGAGGTGAGATTACGTGCTGCCCTGTATTACACCTCTGGGGTGTAAAGACGGCGAACAAGCGTATCTATTAACCAGCCTGCGGCTGGTGGCGCCCACGGAGGGACGCCACTACTGCAATAACGTGAATATGAGCTAACGACTGGACAAGCGACAACACCGTATGTACCACGACCAAACGAACGATTGACACTCTTGACTTCTGTCCTTTAATCTGACATATTTACTGTAATAATGTATATCTTCAGCATATGAGTGCGGATGACTGTCACCGCAATTAACGCAAAAAGGAGAACATACAATGAAAAAGATACCCCCCCAGAAAAGAAAAAATATTTATGAAAACGTGAACAAGCAATTTAACAAAGCGTCCGATTTAATGAAATTAGACGCAAACATCAAAAAAATCCTTAATACTACACTTAATGAAATAACGGTTCATTTCCCCGTGAGAATGGATAATGACCAAATAGAAATATTCACAGGATATCGTGTGCAGCATAATAACGTACTAGGGCCTTTTAAAGGGGGGTTGAGATATCATCAAAGTGTAAATATTGATGAAGTCAGAGCCTTGGCTTCCTGGATGACAATAAAATGCGCCATTGCTGACATACCTTTTGGCGGAGCAAAAGGTGGAATTAAATTCAACCCATCTAAATACTCAAAAAATGAATTAGAAAGGGTAACCCGTCGATTTACCTTTGCTTTAGGATCAACCATTGGACCGGAATACGATATTCCCGCGCCGGATGTAAACACAAGTCCTCAAATTATGGCTTGGATCCTGGATACATATATCCAAATGATGCCGCCCTTGGAACGCAAACGTTGTCTACATGTGGTTACAGGCAAACCGGTAGAAGCCGGAGGAAGCCTGGGACGTAATAAGGCTACCGGGCAAGGAGTAGTTTTTACAATTGAAGAATGGGCGAAAGAAAATAAATTCGATTTAAAAAAATCCACTTATATAGTCCAGGGTTTTGGCAACGTAGGTTCCTGGACGTCACGTTTAATGAAATCTTGTGGTTCAAAGCTTACTGCGGCGGAGGATGTATCGGGGGCAATCACTAATCCAAAAGGAATAGATCCGGATGACCTTTTTGCTTATGCTCAGAAAAAAAATGGTTTGATCGCCGGATATCCCAAGGCTGACGCTATAGACAAGGAGGTGTTCTTGCGAACAAAAGCGGATATTTTTATTCCGGCGGCGTTAGAAAATCAAATCACCTCTGAAACAGCGCCGCTTTTAAATGTGAAGCTTGTTGCGGAGGGCGCCAATGGGCCGACCGACCCCGAAGGGGATATGATCTTGAAAAAAAGAGGAATTCATGTGATCCCTGATGTTCTTTGTAATTCCGGAGGCGCGATAGTCAGCTATTTTGAATGGCTGCAAAACAAGCGTAGCGAATTCTGGGAGCTGGAGGAAGTAGATTCCAAGCTAAGAAAGAAAATAATTACCGCTTATTATAAAGTAAAAAACAAAGCCAAAGAGCTGAAAACCGATTGGCGTACCGCTGCTTATATCGTTGCCTTGTCTCGTTTGGAAATAGTCTACAAGGACCGGGGAATCTTTCCGTAAACTACAATACCATTAATATAATATCAGCGTAGTGGCCGACCTCTTCGTAACACTTAAGATAATATCAGCGTAGTGGCCGACCTCCGCGTCGGCCATATAAAATAAAGGGAGCACGCAGAGGTGCTCCCCTACACTGATGTTTTATTTGACCAATGGTTCCGCGTCGGCCAGCCATA
>JAUXIB010000228.1 GCA_030621225.1 candidate division FCPU426 bacterium | reverse complement strand
AAACTGTCACGAGGGGGTAGGGGGGTCGTTACAGTTTCTTTCAGACGCGTAGCGCTAAAAGTAGGACGAAGTACACCAGCCCCCATTCCTATCGGAAGACAGGAATGGGGGCAGAGCAGGAGAACAGGACAAAACAGACAGGAGATTACGGCGACTGTGAAACTGAGGGCCGCGCTCCCATCAAACACATATCAAAGCGCGGGTCATACCGGCACCATAAAACATTTAATAATGCGGTGCGGTCTCCTGTCTACTATCTCCTGATCAAAAAAAGGGATTCGAACCTTGAAGAAGAAGCGCGTCGGGGCCAGCACTTCGTAGCTCCGTAGGAGCGGAGTAGTGTGACTCGCTCTTGTGTATCAGGGATCCTGGACCAGTTTTCGGAGGGCAGGCCCGCTTTTCGGACTACGACCTGAGCGTCTTTGCCGATGCGAGTGATAATCCTATCCTTCCTTCTTACTCTCCTCAAAAGGTTCCAGGTGGGTTATCACATCGACAACATCTGGCCCTCTGCCCAGCAGCTCCTGTTTCACCACGCTGGATATGGCATGCCCTTCCCGGACAGTAATGCTCGGTTTCACCTGGATATGGATGTCTACCTGCAGACCGTTGCCTAGACGGCGTGTGCGGCACTTGTGAGTGTGCAGCACTCCATCGGTGCTGCGGCAAATATTCTCTATCAGCCTGATTTCCGCAGGAGAAGCTCCGCCATCGGTTAACTGGACAAAGGCCGGCCGAAGTATCTTCCAAGCGGCTGCCAGGATGAAAGCAGACACCAGGCAGGCGCCTATGTGGTCAAGAAAGTACCAGCCGGGGAACCAGGTGGCAGCACCTACCGCGATTGCCACCGGAACCGAGCTGAGGCCGTCCGAACGGTGATGCCAGGCGTTGGCAATTAGGGCGGGTGATTTAAGTCGCTTACCTACCAATATGTTCCAGCGATAGAGCAGCTCCTTGATAAGAATAGATGTGAGTGCAGCGATGAGAGCTATTGGACCCGGTGCCTGGGTGTGTTGCTCCTTCATAGTGACCAAGGAGTTGTAACCTATGCCCAAGGCAACCAGCACCAAAGTAATCCCGACGATGGCGGTCACCACGGTTTCTATGCGGCTATGTCCGTGAGGGTGGTGCGAGTCAGGGGGAGCGACCCAGTAACGGACACCTATCAATAGAGCGACATCGGTGCTGGTATCGGAGAGGCTATGTATTCCATCCGCAAATACTGCCTGGCTGTGCCCCAATAGCCCGGCGACTATCTTGAAGGCGGAGAGTAGGACATTGCCTGTCAGGCCAATCCAGGTGACGCGGCGTAACTCTCTGATATAAGCTGGTGGGCTTCCCTTGGCGCCCTGCGTTGTCTCCATAACGCTATTATCTTACTAGATAAAATGGTGCTTGGCTATGATTACGTGACCGGATACTGAATTCGAGTATTACCACCTACACTTGGTACAACAGAGGGGGTATCAAGAAGCCATCAAACAGGTTCTAACCTGGTTCACCCAGCGACCCCAGCCCCCATGTCTTCCTGTCGGAAGACAGGAATGGGGGCAGAGCCCCGCCGTCTGCCTGACGGCAGACAGGCAGGCGGGGCGGTCTAATTTCGATTTTCGAATATCGTCCCTTCCCATTCTCCTATCTCCCAAATCGTTTCTCAAGCCATCTCATAGCGAAGTCTCGCATCGCGCGAGCGCCCAGCAGGTGAGATTGGGCCTTGCCTATCTTGCCAGAGCTCGCCCGCCCCAACTTGACGAACTCGCGACCCATCATGCCGATATAGTCATCGCCGTCCCACTTCACGACTTCCTCTTCGGTATCAAACTCTTCAATATCAACCCAGATACGCTTGCCCTTGCGCAACACCGGTTGCTTGTACCGCACGATGCGTTTGCCTGGAATGTCGGCCAAGTGCTCAGCATGGTGAACGAGAGTAATGGTTGTCAGGGGAGCACCCAGCATCAGCACCTTGCCATCTGCCCGGCAGAGCTTGTCCAACGGCGTGCCCGGTCCGTAGCCGTATTGCAAGGGATGGTCCTTGGTGATCCAGCGCGCACGCTTGCCTACAGCCGCGAAGGACGCATCCGGATGGTCGCTGCGACAAGCTCCCGGCCAAGAGCGCAAGCGTTCGGTAAGAATACTCCACTCTTGGTAAGCTCGGGAAGTATCTGGGTTGAAAGCAGGACATTCTTCCCGGTAGGCCTGCTGTTTCTTCTTAGGCCACTTGACCAACTCATAGGTGGAGTTCTCCCAACTGATATACATCATCAGCGTGCCGGACGGTTTGATGACATCGAGTATCGATGCTATTACCACATCCGGGCCGCCGACGATCCAGCCGATAGACTTGACGGAGGCATGAAGCATCACGACCTGCCCCGAACGAAGACCGATGCGCTTCAGGTCCTTCACCAGCCTGCTCTTTGTTATGAGTGGCCTCTTGCTCTTCATCATTCCCCCACCCGCACCGAGGGCCTTTGTAGGCGCTCGTTCATAATAACAGTCAGCTTTTCGCTTTCAACCACTTGCGGAACACCAAGAAAATCAGGCCATAAACAATTAAGAAAGCACATACCAGTATTGCGTTAAACCACATTGTTATGCTGAATCCAATCCCCTTATCATCGAACATGTATTCATCCAGGTTGAGCCTAACAAATGTCACTCTACTGGGAGGAGCAGTGTGAAAACGATAGATAACCTCAGTTAGCTTAAACGGTTTCTTGAATGCGAACGTCCTCCCATACTGAAACCCATAATAGCCAGCATTGAATTTTCTTATGCTCCAATGTTTATACGCCCGCTCTAATCTTGCATTAGTGACAAGTATTTCTACATCACTTCCGTCTATGTTTGGCCAATCCTTAGGCAAACATTCCTTGATATCTAAGGAAGCCATGAATCTGCGGCTTGAGCCGGGGAGCACCGTGAATCTGAATTCCTTCCCAGCCAAGTCGGCAGATGCTAAATCCACTTCGCAACTAATTGGGTTGTGGGTCACTGTCCTGCCCCACGATAGTAGCGTTAGCGCAAATGGTATTATCACAGCTATTTTCAGAACAGCGTTCGCTTTGCGCCATCTTGTTATTACCAGTAACAAGGGGATTGAGATGAGTGCTTGCCAGACCAAATGTCGGATGAAGTAGTCATCAGATAAGATCGTCATCAACTGATGTGATAATCCTTGTATCATCTTCTCTTCCTCATCCCATCCCCCCAGCCCCCATGTCTTCCTGTCGGAAGACAGGAATGGGGGCAGAGCAGGAGAGCAGTTGAACAGGTGATCAGTAGATTACGTCAACTGCGCGACTGAGGCCCGAGCTCCCATGTCTATATCTATGCGCTCGGGTCATACTGGCACCACAAAGAATCTAATAGTGCAGTGCGGTCTCCTGTTCCCCTGCTCTATCGCTCACCTGCTCTGCGTTTCGCCGTAGGCGAACCGCACCCATCCCCCCCTCACCGGGGCCTTCGTTTCATTTGAGCTGGGATGACTCGCTCGCCCTTGTATCAAAGAAACTGGACCAATTTTCGGGGGGCAGGCCAGTAGTCATACGAATGGTTAATGGCTTCGTCGATGACATTCTTCACAAACAGAAACGAGCCAATCTATAGGCTCTTTACCAATATTTAC
>JAUXIB010000145.1 GCA_030621225.1 candidate division FCPU426 bacterium | reverse complement strand
GGAATTGACGAAGAAACGATGAAAAGATACATCAAGAGCCAGCAAGAAGACGATGATCTGAAGAAACAGTTGCGGCTGTGGAAATAAAAGCCACCGACAAGGTCGGTGGTAATTTACTTCTGAATTTTGAATTACTAGCTATCAGATACCAACGACTAACGACTGTCTTATGTCGTGTCGTCGTGGTGAAAAAGTCTTTAGGCACAACGGTACGACGAAAAATGGTAAAATCAGGCTATGGAAACAAAGATCGCCATAGACGGTAGGTTGATCGGCAAGCGTGGTGTGGGACGTTACCAGGCGAACTTGGTGCGGCAACTGCTTGCCTTGCCGGGGGAGGAACGATATGTCTTATTTGTCTCACACGGTCTATCTGAGGACGTGCCAGGTTTACTGGGTGTTGCTGAGAAAAATGATCGCTTGCAGATCGTTCCCTTGCGCTGCCGTAATTACGCCTGGACCGAGCAGGTGGAAATTCCCTGGCGGGCGATACGAGCGAGCTGTAGTTTGATCCATTTTACCGACAATACCGCTTCTTTGGGATCTGGTCTGCCTATGGTACTTACTTTGCATGATACTATGTTTTTAAGGCCGCTGAAGGAAATATTCTGTCGACCGACGGTCAAGGGGCGCCTGGCCTATATTTATCGCCGCTTGATCATACCGCGCGCCGCGCCGCGCGCCGTCGCGGTAATAACCGTTTCTGAGGATAGCCGCCGCTGTATCAAAGCGGCAGGCTTGGCTCCTCCGGCAAAGGTGACGGTGACCAGGGAGGGGAAAAAAAAGGCAAGTTTGCCTGCTGCGGCAGAGGTGGCGAAGGCAAGAAAAAAATATGATTTGCCGAAGGAATTTATTATCGCTCCTGCCGCGGAGGACAAACGCAAAAACCTGGCCGGAATACTTGAAGCCTACGGATTACTGGCGGTGGCGGGGCGTCCGGCCTTGGCGGTGTTTGGCTTGGGGGAATTGGCGGCGCGGCAGCAATGGCGGCAGGAGTTTCCGCGTGGAGTGGTTTTTCTTGGCTATGTCCCCGATTCTGATCTAAGCGCTCTGTTTGCGGGGGCGCGTTGTCTGCTTTTTCCCTCGCTAGGCGAAGGGTTTGGCCTGCCGGCCCTGGAGGCGATGGCGTGTGGGCTACCGGTGGTGGCGGGTTTTTGCGGAGCACTGGAGGAACTGTGCGGAAAAGCGGCTCTGCTGGTGGATCCCGGGGCGCCTGCCGAGATAGCGGGCGCGGTACGTAAAATACTAGATGAGAAGAAAACTTGTGAGCGGTTGGCGGCAGCCGGCCGGGCGAGAGCGAAGTCTTTCAGTTGGCAGTCATTGGCGGAAAAGACGTTGGCGGTTTACCGGCAGGTGTTGAGCGTATAGCGCAAAGCTAGTATCTGGTATCTAGTATTTAGTATCTAGTTTGCTGATTATCCGCCTTCGCCCTCATGTCTTCCTGTCGGAAGACAGGAATGGGGGCTACGGCGTGACAGGCGTATTTAATTGCATACTAAATACCAAATACCAACGACTAACGACTAATTTGTATCTAGTTCGCCGTTCCCGGTTTCCTGTTTCCGGTATCCGGTATACCTTGCTCCCCCCCCGATACAGGGCATACAGTCCCCTTGTTTTTCAAGGAAAACTGGTGTAGAATCAACATATTGAGCGGTTGTCATTGACCGCTCTTATTTATACATAATGTTCTTTAAGCAATGTCAAAGATCAAAGGTCGTAAGAAAACCGAGCGAACAAAAAAGCCGCGGCTGCTGCTGCTGTCCGAGTCTCTGCCGGTTCGTCAGATGGACGGTGGAAACATTCGTATTCATAATTATCTCTGTTATCTTGCCAGCCGCTACCGGATCACTTTCGTTGGTTTTACCCGAAATAAAGAGGAGTTAAAGCTCCTCGCCCCTTTGCGTGATCGCTGTGAGCAGGTATGGGCTTTTTATCTGCCTGGTTGGCGAATAGTTTGGAACTGTTTTTGGGGGTTGTTTACTGCCGTTCCGCTTAACGTCTGCGCTTACCGTCACCGCGGCCTGCGGCAGCTCCTAAAGCGGTTGCGCCGCCGGGACTATCAGTTGGTATATGTCTATCGTTTGCGGTTGGCGCATTATGTCAAAGGATGGACTGAAAAAAAGGTATTGGATCTTACGGATTGCCTTTCGGAATATTATAGACAACGACGGAACAGATCCGGCTGGCTCAAACGCCTCTATTGGGGGGCGGAATATCTAAAGATGAGGCGTTATGAGCTGGCCATGGCGGCCTGTTTTGCGCGTTGCTTGGTGGTGACGTCTTTGGAGAAGGCGCGTCTTAACCGCTTGCATAATGTCCGTGCGCTGGGCAACGGAGTGGATCTGGAATATTTCGCGCCGGAGTCAGCGACAGCGCGAGCCGGCTTGGTTTTTGTCGGCACCATGTCTTACGCACCCAATGCGGACGCGGCGAGATATTTCCTGGCTGAGATATTGCCCCTCGTCCGGCGCGAACTACCGGATATTGACTTCACCGTAGTCGGTCGGAAGCCTGCCCGGGCGCTTCGGCGACAACGTTTGACGGGAGTCCGGTTCACGGGGGAGGTGAAAGATATTCGCCCCTATCTGCACCGGGCGCAGGTATTCGTTAATCCCCTGCGCATGGGTGTAGGATTGCAGAATAAATTGCTGCAAGCGATGGCTTGCGGTGTGCCGGTGGTGACTACGCCGTTTTCCGCTCGCGGCTTAGCGGCAACGGGCGGTCATCATCTCTTGGTGGGAAAGGACAGCGAAGAGTTCGCGCGGCAGGTCGTCCAGGTGTGTAAAATAGCGGGACTGGCGTCCCGTTTGTCAAAGAGCGGCAGGCGCTTTGTGGAAGTGAGTTATGATTGGCAAGCACAGTTTGATAAGTTGGAGGGGATCATTGCGGGTATATAGTTCTTTGCGCGAGATAAAAAACAGACTGCCGCGGGTGGTGCTCGCTCTGGGGGTTTTTGACGGGTTTCATCTTGGGCATCAACGGGTGATCAAACGATCGTTGTCTGTTGCCCGGGCCTGTCAAGGCACAACGATGGTGTATACCTTTCGCGAGCATCCCTTGCGGGTGGTGGACAGGCGGGCGGCGCCGCCGATGTTGATGACGGCGGAAGAACGGATGGCGGCGCTTGAAGCCGGCGGTGTGCAGGCAGTGGTTATGATTCGGTTTAGCCAGCGGCTGAAGTTTACACCTGCCGAAGAGTTCGTGGGGAAATTACTGGAGAAACTGGACTTGCGCGCGATCGTGGTCGGCGCGGATTTCCGCTTTGGAGATGATCGCGCGGGCACCCCGGAATTGTTGCGTAGCCTGGGCAAAAAAAACGGATTCCGAATGGTACTGGTGCCGCCGCTTAAATACCGAGGGCAGCCGATATCATCCAGCCGCGTCCGGCAGTCGATAATTTATGGTTGGGTCAGGTCTATGCCTCGGCTGTTGGGGAAATATTATAGCGTTTGTGGTGTGGTAGGGCCGGGGGACGGTGTGGGCAGGACGATCGGCGCGCCTACCTTTAATTTGTCTTGTGACGGCCGCTTGCTGCCAAAAATCGGGGTTTATCTAGTGAGGGTCCGGCGGGGCGGGCGGTACCATTGGGGGCTGGCCAATGTGGGGCGTGCTCCGACCAGGAAGAAACACGGGGCGGTGTGTTTGGAAGTAAACCTGTTGGATTTTCGGGGCAGCGCCGGCTCGTTGGAAGTAGCTTTTCTGACGAGGTTGCGCGAAGAAAAGAAGTTCGCTGATCTTATCGCCTTGCGGCAGCAGATCGTGGCGGATGAAACGCAAGCGCGCAAGCTGATCGCCACGGGGCGGTATGGGGAGTTGGGTTGAGTGGAGTGCTGGTTCGAGTTCACTTGTGGCCTGATAATCGCTGTGTTAAAATTTTAGTGATGGGGAACGGCAAATTATGGATAGCATGATTATTTCGTTAATCGTTGGTATTGTGACCTTGATTTTCTCGGTTGTTATTCATGAGGTGGCTCATGGAGCGGTTGCCTATTATTTTGGTGATTCCACCGCTAAAGTCAACGGACGTTTAACTTTAAATCCACTACCGCATATCGATCCTATGTGGACGATAATAATGCCGATTATTTTCTTTTTTAGTATGGGAACTCCCTTTGGTGGGGCTAAACCGGTGCCGGTCAACTTTTTCAACCTCAGAAATCCCAAGCGAGATATGATTTTTATCTCTGCCGCTGGGCCGCTCGCGAACTTTCTGTTGGCTTTGATAAGTTTGTTCACAATAGCTATGTTGTCCCGGGTTGGTTTTGAGTCACTCCATGGGGTGAAGAGCGTTATGATAGCATTATACCGAATAAACCTCTTGCTGATTGCCTTCAATCTGATACCAATTCCGCCGCTTGATGGGAGCCGTATTCTGATCGGTATACTTCCTTCTGGTTTGGCACAGGCTTACTCTCGGCTTGAACCTTATGGATTTATTATTATCGTCGCATTACTCTTTACTGGTTTGCTGCATTACTTGTACGTGCCGTTATTGAGCATGGTGAATGTGTTGCTGCATATGATTTGTTACTAGAGTATAAGTGGGAGATATCATGGCCAAAAAAAGAATATTGACCGGCATTCGGCCGACCGGCCTGCCGCACATCGGGAATCTGGAGGGGATGTTCAAAAACTGCGTCAAACTGCAGGAGGAGTTCGAGTGCTTCTTTATGATCGCCGATCTGCACGCTCTCTCCTCGGAATACGCTGATGCCGCGCGTATTCGCGGCAATAGTCTGGAGATCGCCATCGACTGGATCGCTGCTGGGGTGGATCCGGAGAAACATCATATTTTTATTCAGTCCGAGGTGCCCGCGCATAGCGAGCTGTTCGCGGTGCTGGCTATGATTACGCCGTTGCCCTGGGTGGAACGATGTCCCACCTATAAGGAAATGCAGAGGGAGATCAAGGACAAGGACCTCAATACCTTTGGTTTTTTGGGATATCCCATTTTGCAGGCGGCTGATATTTTGGTTTACCAGGCTGAGCTGGTGCCGATTGGCGAGGACCAACTACCTCATCTAGAACTTACGCGGCAGATCGCTCGCCGCTTCAATAATTTATTCGGCGAAGTGTTTTCTGAGCCGGAGGCGAAGATGACCAAGGCAACGCGTCTGCCGGGTGTGGATGGGCGCAAGATGAGCAAGAGTTTCGGTAATGCTATTTATATGGCCGATAGTCAGGAGGATACCGCGAAGAAAGTAATGAGCATGTATACAGACCCGAAGAAGCTTCGCCAGGGAGACAAAGGGAATCCCGATGGCTGTGTGTGTTTTGCTTATCATAAGATCTATAACGAAGCGGAAGTCGGCGAAATAGAAAACAGTTGTCGCAGTGGTGCTCTCGGCTGCGTGGATTGTAAAAGGAGTTTGGCAAAAAAGATGAACGCGGCGTTACTTGAGCAGCGTGAGCGCCGGGCCGAGTTGTCCGGAGATCTGAAGAAAATAGAATCATATATCCGCAAGGGCCGAGAAGCGGCGCTTGCGGTTACGCGTGAGACGATGCAACGGGTGCATAAGGCGTTGTTTGGCAGCTGAATAGTTTGTGGCTAGTAATTCAAAATTCAGAATTCAAAATTAAAAAGGGCAAGCAGGGAACGGTTTGCGAGTCCCGGGTATCGCCTGCCGCGTCGTAGTTTGGACGAAGGCGGGAGTCCCGAGCTACGAACTACGAGCTACGAGAGATGAGTGACATTGAGAAATACATCCAAAAAACACGCAAACGGATAAATACCGCGCTGGCTGGTAAATATTTGCTTGCGGCGAATCGTGTTCCCGTTGAGTTGCATCGCGCGATGCGATACGCGGTGTTAAACGGCGGCAAGCGTTTGCGAGCGATTCTTACCATTGCCTGTGGTGAGGTCTTTGACCAGAGTGCTGCCCGGATGATGCCGTTGGCTTGTGCCGTGGAGATGATCCACGCCGCTTCGCTTATTTATGATGATCTGCCCGCAATGGATGATGGGATGACTAGACGAGGTAAACCCTGCCTGCACCATAAGTACTCCTCTGACACTGCGATATTGGCTGCTAACTCTTTGTTAATGCGATCTTTCCAGTTGTTGGCGGAAAGCGGCCGGCGTGGCGGCCTTGACGCTTTGAAAATGGCCGGAATGATCACTGGTGTGGCTGAGACGGTTGGCAGCCTGGGTATGTCGGGCGGCCAGTTGATGGATTTGCGGATGACCGGGGCGGTCGGCAGGGTCCGGCGGGAGATTGATTATCACAAGACGGCGCGTTTGTTTATCACAGCGGCATCACTCCCGGCGGCTTTTGCTCGGACGAATGCGCGGCGGCAAAAGGCTATATGCGAATATGCCCGCCTTTTGGGGTTGGCCTTCCAGCATATTGATGACTTGCATGACCGGGATCGTCCGCTAGGGAAGGCAGCGTTGGCTGAGGCCGGCCGGCTGCTGGGAAGCGCCAAGCGTAAGTTGGTTTGCTTTGGTCCTCGCGGTGAACGCCTGGCCGCGCTTGCTGACTACGTATCGTATAGCGCACAGCTAGTATCTGGTATCTAGTATTTAGTATTTGGTCGTAGACCAACCCTGAGCTTTGTCGAAGGGCTAGCATGCAATTAGTATCTAGCATCTAGTGTTTAGTACCTAGTTGGTCGTTCCGACACTCCAATATTAAACAGAATATGGTTGGCCGTTCCGACACTCCAATATTAAACAGAATATGGTTGGCCG
>JAUXIB010000158.1 GCA_030621225.1 candidate division FCPU426 bacterium | reverse complement strand
ACTTTACCTGAAATACAATACACGTAATGGTGTACGTTTCGATGTTAATACCATTGTCCATTTTATGAATGCATTTTCTGCAGGTGTTACATTCCGATATAAGGAATGCCTTGGCATGCTGGCCGGTGTACAGCTGGATAATCTGGAATTTCGTTATATGTTTGAAACACCCATCTCCTCAGATATACCTAATAACTTCACCACACACCAAATCATGGTCCGCTATTTTGTTGGCCAGGCAATTGATTAGTTGCTTCTCAAGCTCGCCACCAAGTTCTACGAAGTTTCTTCTCAAGCTCGCCACGGGATTCCTGCTTTCGCAGGAATGACCGCCGGGTACCCCGAGCTTGTCGAGAGTCGCCAGCGTGCATTACCCTGTTAAGCCCCCTGTATACCGTCTACCGCCTACTGTATACCTTATTCATCATTCATAATTCAGAACTCATACATCCCTAAGCCTTCTTTTTCTTCTCAGCTGCGGCTATTTGGGCGGAAAACTCGACGACCTGGTTCCGCCCGCCTCGCTTGGCAGAGTAAAGCGCCTGATCCGCCAGCTCCAACAGGCTCTCCAACTGCTCGCTATCGTCAGGGAAAGTAGCCAAACCAAAGCTGATATTAACTGCCTTCTGCTTTATAGCGGGGATGGTCTGTTTAGCCATCCGTTCCCTTATTTCCTCGCATTTTTCCTTGGCCTGTTTCTTAGAATAGTCCACCATCAAATAAGCGAATTCCTCCCCGCCGTAACGGCACACCAGGCTGGGCAACTCTATCCCCTCGCGCAACACACTTGCCGCCGTCTTCAACACCTCATCCCCAGCCAAGTGACCATATTCATCGTTACACTCCTTGAAATGATCAAGATCGCCAATGGCAATACTTACCGAAGAACCATAACGGCCGGCGCGTTGCAGCTCTTCCTCTGCCCGCTTAATAAAATAACGCCTTGAATACAAACGCGTGAGACCATCGGTGATAGAAAGTTCTTCATAACGATTATAGAGGACGGCCTTGCCCACACCGAGCTCGATATGAGGCCGCAACACGTCCACTTTCTTCACTAGATCATTATCCAGAGACCCTTGCTTCTCATCATAGAGCAAAACTAACCCTATCGTCTCTCCGGCGAAGATCAAGGGACAAACCAGCAGAGAAGCAAAGGCCCGGGGAATTACCAGCCCCGGAAATTCCATTTCCGGACGATTGATCAGCTTTACATTCCCGCCCCCCCAGAGTCTGGTTAGCACCCCGTCCGGCTTCAACGGAAACTGCCTGCCACGCAAACTCGTTTGTACACCCTGACAATAGACCACTTCTGCCTGTTGTTCCTCCTCGCCACCAACGAGAAAAATTATGTTTTTTCTGTCGCTCACCCATTCCACCATGCCGGCGGAAAATTTAAGCACATCTTGAAGATCCAGCCGCTCGCGCAACATTTGTTTTACGCCACTGAACACACCGCTTGATTCCTTAAGCCGTTCTTCTATGCGTTCTACCTGCTGCCGCAAAGTCATCTCGCGCATGGTCGCTTCTTCCAGGTCGGCTTGCTTTTTTAGGTACACCATGCGGTATCTTTCCTCGCGTATCCGCTTGGCATAGGAGAAAACCACCACGCTCAATCCAGCCAGAAAATAGATAGTCCACATCCAAAAAAAGAATGGCGCCGGTCCCGGTCGCAGCAAGTACATGGCCAGATACCCCAGAGAAGCAAGCATCACATAGAATAACCCGCGACGCGCGCTTCGATACAGAGCGGCGCGCAAAATAAATAGAATGTAAAAGAAAGGCACCGCCTGCCAGTCTGAAAAAATCAGCCCTAATACAGACACCAGCGCGAAGATCCCGGCATCCCCGCGGTTTAACGGACCAACTTGTTTTATTTTTTTTACGATATCTTTCATCAACATTTATCCGCGAAGATATTATTCTGCGTAATCTGCGTCTTAATCCGCGTAATCCGCGAAACAGGTCTTCCGACACTGTCTATTTGTCTTTCTCACAGAACCTCACCTGGTTACGCCCGTCGGCTTTCGCGCGGTAAAGTGCGGCATCCGCGGCATTGATCAGTTCCTCGCTGTTCTTGGCATCGCCGGGGAAAGAAGCACAGCCGATACTGATAGTTACCGTTACCTCTTCGTCCACCACTTTCATCTGTTGCTTCTCAATGCGCGACCGTATCCGCTCGGCAACTACCGCCAGGCCGCGCTTCTTTGTCTCGGGCAAGATCACAGCGAATTCTTCACCTCCATAGCGGGCGACAAAATCCACGTTACGCGTGGCGCCAAGCAACTCTTGGGCAACCAGCTTGAGTACGCGATCCCCCACCAAGTGGCCAAAACGGTCATTGCACCCTTTGAAATGGTCTATATCACACATCATGAAAGCCAGCGACAGTTTCTTTTTCCGCGCGCGGATCAGCTCATCCTCCAGGCGTTCTCTAAAATACCGGTGCACGTAAAGTCCGGTCAAAATATCGGTAGTGGCCTGGTGCGCGGTCGCCAAGTAAAGATAGGTATTAACGATGGCCGCAGAGCAAAGGTCGCCGATACTGGAAAGGTTTCGCAACTCATCTACTTCAAACGCACCGGCCTGTAGAGAATCCAACCTGATGATGCCGATCAGTTCCGTCTCCATCCGCTCCTGCCGTTGTGCCGTTGTCGTCAGCGGCACAGCAATGGCCGAACGAAAACTCCCTTTGCTTTCTCCCGGAAAGCGCAGATCTTTTTGCCGGTCGGGAGTTATCAGAGGACGCTTGTTTCGGAGGATCCAGGTCTCTATCAGGTCGGCTCTCTGTATCTGCATCTCCTTCCCCGGGGACAAACCAAAAGCACGCGATAACCTCCTGCCTTCCTGCTCAACGTAAGGATAAAGACAAATGCTGACCACAACCTCATCTTTGCGTATTATGGCCACAATTTCCTGCAGAATAAAACTGAGCAAATGTTCCAGACTCTCCATGTTCTCAAGCGAGTTGATCTGGTCGCCCATCTTTACCATCTGCGCGTAACGGTCCATCTTTATATCGCCGGCCATCGCCCGCTTTTCCAATCCAGCCAGGGCCTTTGCCAAAGTATTGGTCTTCTTCGTGAAGTCCTCTACGTCCAGGTCTAGTTTGTAAAGCAACCTCTCCTCATAACGAATTGAGCGCACGGTGAAGACTGCCGCCAAAACAAAAAGTAGCCCCATAAACAGGTAGTCCCATTCCAAGATCAGTCCCCTGCTCACCAGCCAGGGTACGGTAAAAAGGACGATCAGCGCGCTATATACCTGGACGTATCTCACCCCGACTACTACACCGCAGAGAAAAACAAGGACCGTCAAGACCCCGATGAAAAGAAAATGCGTCGGCCTATCGCTGCCCAGCCGGCAAAGAAATGTCAGGTAATACCCAGCGATCACCGTGCTCACCAGAATACAGCCCAGATACACGAGCCGTCTCTCAAGTGGGTTGTTAGCTAGTTCAAGCAAGTCTTTACCTCCGGTATCTCCCTGACCTTCTTGATCAGCTCCTGCTCATTCCCTTCATTGCGCAGAACATAATGCGCCCCTTCTTCCATTTGCGTATAGTCCTCTTGCAATTCCATCAGGCCGTGTAACACGGCCTGGTCATCCGCGAAACGGGACATCAACCGCTGTAGGCGCATTTCATAACGCGTCTCTATTAACAGTACGCGATCCAGAAAAGCGTCCCAGCCAGCCTGCAGCAGTACGGCAGCCTCTAAGACCACCGGTGTATTACCACTGCCGAGTTCTCCGGGAAGCAAAGCGGCGATCCGAGGCCAGGTCAGAGAGTTTATAAAGTCCATGCCATCTTCCTGTGCCAAAGCGGCGGTCAGCAGAGCGCGCCTGTCTATCTCTCCATCGGCGGCAAAAATTCGTACGCCGAAATAGCGGGCCAGCCCTTCCTTGATGTCCTGCTCATATAGCAGACGATGCCCGATTTCGTCCGCTTGAACGACATGCCAGCCGAGCTCTTTGAGGTAATTTGCTACAGTGCTTTTACCGCAACCTATTTTTCCCGCGATGCCTAGTTTTATCATTTTTGTTTCGTCACTTCCGCCTTCGTTCCCGCGTCCGCCTATCGGCAGACAAACGCGGGGGCTACGGCGGACATGCGTCGCTTGTCGTTCATCGTTCGTGCGCTAAACCAGAGACTAGCGACTAAAGACTAACGACGACCTTAATGTATTTCCGCCCAATTATCTCCCACGGCGACATTCACCGCAAGCGGAACCTTTAACGGGAATACTCCTACCATCTCCTCGCGCACCAGTTTAACCACCCGCTCCGTCTCGTTCGGCGGCGCCTCTAACAGTAACTCATCATGTACCTGCAATAGCATTTTCGTCTCCATTCCCTTCAGCCGGCGTTGAACAGCGATCATCGCCAACTTCATAATATCAGCCGCGCTCCCCTGGATCGGGGTATTGACAGCTATCCGTTCGGCATAGCTTCGTTCCAATCCGGAAGAACTCTTTAGCCCGGGAACAGGACGGCGGCGATCCAGCAGGGTCTTCACATAACCCAGCCGCCGGCCTTCAAGCCGCACCTGCTCAATAAACTCCTTCACCCCGGAATAGCGTTGAAAATATCGCTCTATATATTCCTGCGCTGTTTTAAAAGGCAAGCCGGTCTGCCGCGACAACTTACGCGCCCCCATACCGTAAAGCAACCCGTAATTTATCACCTTGGCTAAGCGGCGTTTTTCGGTGTTGGGTATGCCTTCCGCGGCAAAGAGCTCCCTGGCCGTCTGGGCGTGCACGTCCTTTTCCTGTTTAAAAGCTTCAAGTAAACGCTTATCCTCAGAAAGATGCGCTAACAGCCGCAGTTCTACCTGGGAATAATCAGCAGAGATCAGCTTCCAGCCCCGCTGTGAAGGAATAAAACAACGGCGCACTTCGCGTCCCAGCTCGCGGCGCACCGGAATATTCTGCAGGTTCGGCTTGCTGCTGGAAAGACGTCCGGTAGCCGCCACCGCCTGATTAAAAGAAGTATGCAGTCGGCCCGTCCGCTCGCGCACTAGAAGCGGTAGCGCTTCCACGTATGTACTTTGCAGCTTACGATGCATGCGATATTCCAGCACCAGGCGCGGCAAGCAGTGTTCCGCTCCCAGCCGGGATAATACATCAGAATCAGTAGAGGGCCCCGTCTTGTTTTTTTTCAAAGGCTTGATCCCTTTTTTTTCAAAAAGGATCTGCCGCAACTGTTTCGGCGAATCGAGATTGAACTCCTCCCCCGCTTCTTCATATATTTCTTTGGTCAGGCGGCTTAACTCCTTGACCAGCTCCCTGGCCAGCCGCCCCAAGCCGTCCCGGTCGATCCTTGTGCCGCGTACTTCCATTTCAACCAGCACCTCGACCAACGGTATTTCCAGCTCGTTATATAATCGCTCCAGCTTCGCTTCCTTTAATTTCTTGACCAACACGCCGGCTAACGCCTGGCATGCCTCAGCGTCATCACAGGCGTAATCACAGGCCGCCTGCGCCTCGATCTCCGCCATGGTTATCGCCTTACTGCCCTTGCCGATCAACGATTCGATCGGCACCAGCTCACGCCCCAGGTACTTCGCGGCCACCGCCTTTAAACCATGCGGCCCCTCGGGGTCCAACAAATAGGCGGCCAGCATACTATCAAAGCACAGCCCGGCCAGGCGTATACCATGCGTCCGCAGTACCAACGTATCGTACTTCAAATTACTGCCGGCCTTGGGCAATTCAGCGGACTCCAGCAGCGGCTTGAGCAAGGCCAGTACCTTTTTTCGGTCCAAGTTGCCTTTGCCCTGATGCGCGAAAGGCAGGTAACGAGCGAAGCCCTGACGAGGCGAAAGCGACAGACCGACCAGCGATGCGCTATGCGGATCAAGTGAATCGGTCTCACAATCAAGCGATAATAACTTCGCTTTAGTTAATTCCGGGAGCCAGGCTTCAAGTTCCTTGATCCCCGCAATCATAGCGTAGTCGCGATTTGCGCCTTTTTGCGCGGCGGTATTCTCCTGTGGCGTG
>JAUXIB010000208.1 GCA_030621225.1 candidate division FCPU426 bacterium | reverse complement strand
AAAAGACGCCCGCCCACCAACAAGAAAAAAAGGAACAGAAAGACACCAATGAAACGAAGTCGAGCATGGTGTTGTTTAGTTAAACGCAATTCTTGCTCCTTTCCTCCACTTTGCCTTCTGAAGTGAAGCTCCGCCGGCTGAAGCCGGCGAATTATTCACTGGTTCAAGCTTCGCTTGAGCTCCGCTGGTCTCCCGGCCGTCACCAAACTGAAGTCTGGTAGTTTACCGACAGACTAAACCTACCCCCGTCCAGGCCACGCCGCTCACGGCGCCTTTGGCTCAAACCAAGCGCTAAGATCCCACCAGCGCCTCTGCTTTTTACTGACCGGTAAAATTATTTCCCGGGCATGAAATGGATCGACGAAGCCATATTTGCTACGCGCCAATTCCTCCGTGTCTTTCCAACCAGCGCGCCGGCCAAGCTCCAGTAACAGTACGCTATGCTGATTGGACAACTGCCTATGCATTCCGCTCAACTTATCCAAGCGGTAGCCGACGGCGGTAACGGCGGTATGCAAATATAAGTAAAGGAGCAACAGACCATAAACGATAATACCGATAAAGAAACGCCGCAAATACTTTTTCGTCCCTTCGTCCATCACCCCGTTTTTCTCGATAACCAGGGGAAGATTATAATATCGTCTTAGGAATTTAGTCATTTCAAAGCCTCTCCGCGGCACGGAGCTTGGCGCTCCTCGCCCGTCGGTTCACTTTCTGCTCCTGCCACTCCGGGCTCAAGGGCTTCTTGGTCAACTCACGAAAATACGCCCCCCCCTCCCCTTTTAGATATTTCTTGACCAGCCGGTCCTCGAGCGAGTGAAAAGAAATGATCACCAGTCTGCCCCCCGGACGCAACAAACCGGGCGCCTGCTCCAATAGCTTTGCCAACTGCCCCAACTCATCATTTACCGCCAAACGTAACGCCTGGAAGGTACGCGTGGCCGGATGCAGTTTGCCGCGTCTGCCGCCAGCGCCACGGCTTACCACAGCCGCCAGCTCAGTAGTATCAGCAAAAGGACGGGCCCGAACTATTGCCCGGGCGATGCGGCGGGCATGCCGCTCCTCGCCATATTCCTTGATCAGAGAGCTCAACTCCTCCTCTTGCCAACAGTTAACGATATCAGCGGCCGTGCGCCGACGCCGGCGATCCATCCGCATATCCAATGGAACCTTTTCGCTAAAACTAAAACCCCGTCCGGCGGAAAGTTGAACAGAGGAAAGTCCCAGATCCAACAGTACGCCGGAAAAACCGTCCACGCCCGCTCGGGACAGCAAAGATGCCGCCTCGGCAAAAGGGCATTGATAAAAAGAAACCCGCTTCCCGTAGGAAGCGAGCTTTTCGCCGGCATTCTCCAAGGCAGCGTCGTCCCAATCTGACGCCACCAAACGACCCCGTGAACTGAGTCGTCCAAGAATCTCTCCGGCGTGTCCGCCACTACCTACGGTGCCGTCCAAGTAGACACCTCCCAGATCGGTTATCAGATATTCCAAGACTTCGGATATAAGAACGGGAATATGTTCCAATTTTTCACCACAGGGACACGGAACTTAGTAGTGAACTACTTTCCGCCGGGACGCGTTTTTCGCGAAAATCAAACGCAAAGCAACCCATTACCCGTGACTTTCAGAATTCAAGCGCGGCTTAAAGCACACTGGAAACTACTTACAGCACTGTACTCATCCGTACACATTACAAAAATATTACCGACCCCCAACAGGTGCAGATAACGCTGTAAGATCGGTTTTACTCCGGCCAACTTCAAATCACCATCGTGATGTCTGAATTCCACCAAACGCTCGATCAACACGCTTAAACCAACGCGGTTTACCTTTTTAACCATCCTCATATTAAGCACAACTTTAGTCCGTCCATCCAGCAGGAGTTCTTCCAGCGTATGCTTCAGCTCAACCGCCAGTGCGGTGTTTAAAGTGTCACAAAGTTTAATTACCATTACTCCGCGCACTTCCTTGGCCTCAATCGACATCGCCTCTCCTTAATTAAAGTTTTGATTTCAACTCGTCCGGCAAATTCTTGCCTATCTTCTCGATCATATCCGCCAGCGAGCGCTCGTTAACACGCTTCCAGTATTCCTGCCACTTCCGCTTGCCCCAGACCTCTACGGTGCCAGTATTGTCGAAGAGCACCACCTCCCGGCCCAGACCAACGCTCTGGCGCAGACCGCGCGGGATGATGATACGGCCGATCTTATCCACCTGGCACTCCTTCTTGCCCTTTTGCAGGCAACGCCCTAGATCGCGCATGTCCTGATTAGTGCGATCGATCTTCTTCAGTGCCGCCTCCGTATCCTGCCAGGAATACCAGGAAAGTATATAGAGACACTCGTCCAACCCCTCGACCAACACTACCTTGCCGGTCTCCTCGACCGACAACTTATCCCGGTAGTAAGCGGGGATGAATAACCTTCCCTTAACGTCAAGCTTGCTTTCCTGTGTTCCAAAGGCCATATTTTATGATTCCCACATTATCCCACTATTGTACGTATTCTTACCATTCTGTCAAGCACAAAAACAGACATCTTGCATATTCTTATATGGAAGAAACACTTGCCCGATGTACGCAAAACACAGCAAAAGAGTTTTGGCCCAGCTCAAACTACGCAAAAACATCAAACGCGTTTTCACTAGAGATAAGTTTCTAAAAGGGAGGAGGCCCAACATCTAGGATCGGAAAAACGCCAGGCAAAAAACTACATCTGGTGCTTGTGGCGTTCCGGGGTTCAACGGACCGAACCCCTTGGCTGAAGTTTTCACGTCTGAATAAGAATCCCTGCGGAATTCTTGTTCCGGTGGGGTTTGTGTATTTTAGCTTGCGGAATAAAAAAGAGGGCCCGTCATAACGGGCCCTCTCAAGTCACGATATATAAAATACAACACACTAACGCTTTGAATACTGGTAGCGCTTACGGGCTCCTGGTTGTCCCGGTTTCTTACGTTCCACCATACGCGAATCACGCGTCAAGCACCCCGCTTTCCTTAGGATCTTGCGCGTTGACTCGTCAAAAAGAACCAAGGCCCTGGAGAGAGCATGACGAACAGCGCCTGCCTGCCCAGTCGTACCGCCGCCGTAAACATTGACATCAAAATCCACACTGCCCTTTTTCTCGGTAAGCAG
Source organism: candidate division FCPU426 bacterium (assembly GCA_030621225.1). GTDB lineage: Bacteria > Oederibacteriota > JAUXIB01 > JAUXIB01 > JAUXIB01 > JAUXIB01. Next base: position 1,061 of record JAUXIB010000208.1, on the reverse strand, counting down.
CAACGGTTCCAGCACCTCACGACGCCATATTTCCCGCGGGAAGTACTCGTCCAGTTCTCGCTTGTTAACACGGATGCGACCGTCACCCTTTTTGAGGAAGATCCTGGCCACCGAGGCTTTACGCCTACCGGTGCCGCGATATACATCCTGCTCCCCGTCCTTCCCCTTCTTCGGCGCCACCTTCTTAACGGTCCCTACCGGCGCGTCCTCTGGCTTAGCAGACTCTTCGACGGCTGCCTCAGGGGCCTTTACCGGCGCGTCCTCTGGTTTAGCAGACTCTTCGACGGCTGCCTCCGGGGCCTTTACCGACGCGTCCTCTGGTTTAGCAGACTCTTCGACGGCTGCCTCAGGGGCCTTTACCGGCGTATCCTCAGACTTAGCAGACTCTTCGGCTGCCGCCTCGGGTGATTTTTCTTCTTCTTTCCCTGCTTTTTTTTCTTCTTCGGCCAACTTCCCCTCCTCGTATCCTATTGCTTGCCCCTTGCCTGCCCTACGAAGCCTCAGCGTAGTAGGGTCTCTTCCCCCTCCATAGCCTTTCAACCTGCGAAGCCTTGGCACAGCAAGACGGCGCAGGGAAGGCACTAGTGTCCGCTAAAGAACTAACTGCCAGCAACTGACTCACTAGCTACTGGTTTCTTTTCAGTATCCGGCTTAGCCGCCGCGCTGACTACCGGTTTCTTTTTAGCAGCCGTCTTACCCACCGCCTTCATCTTCACACTCACTTTGGGAACAACAACACGTCCCTTCTCATTAAAGCTCAACAACAACGGCTGCTGAGCTTGATGGGGATGCTCCGCCCCCGCGTAAATCTTCAAATTTTGCAGCATCTTGCGGCCCAAATGGGTCTTCGGCAGCATTCCTCTTATCGCCAGGCGCAGTGCCTCCCCAGGCTTCTTATCGTTAAGCTCCTGATAGCTTCGCTCTTTTTTGTGACCCGGTTGCCGAGAAAAACGATAGTATTTCTTATCCTTCTCCTTGTTACCCGTCAGACGTACCTTTTCCGCATTAAGCACAACAATAAAATCACCACATTCCTGATGGGGCGAATAAAAAGGCCTGTG
>JAUXIB010000241.1 GCA_030621225.1 candidate division FCPU426 bacterium | reverse complement strand
GCGGCAACGCGGCCTCAGTCTCGCCGCGGCGCTCTTTATCGTGGTGACGGTGAACCTGTTGGTCCATCTACCGGGTATTAACAGCCCGTTGCGTGACCACCACTCTTATCGGCAGACCCAGACGGCGATGATGTCGCGCAACTACTATTTGCACGACTTCAACTTCTTGCACCCGAAGGTAGATTTCCACGGCAATGATCCCCGGTATGCCGGGACCGAGTTCCCTCTCTTTAGCTATTTGGTCGCTTTGCTCTATCTGCTGGGAGGAGAGTGGGATATTTGGGGGCGTATTCTTTCCTCCCTTTTTGCTGCTGGGATGGTCGCTTACCTCTTTGCGCTTGGTAGGAGACTCCTCTCCAATGAGGCTGCGTTTTTGGGTGCTTTGGTCGCGAGCTTCATTCCTTTGGGGATATTCTTTACTCGTACTTTTCAGCCGGATGCGATGGCGCTGTTCTGTACGGTCGGTGGCGTCTATCATTTCTATCGTTGGCGGATGGAGCGGGGCGGCGTACCCCAGGCTATTCTCTCTTGGATCCTCATTGCCAACGCTAGCTTGGTGAAACTGCCTTCTCTTTATATATTTCTCGTCCTATGTGTTATCGCTTGGTGGGGAAACGGCTCGCGGCGTAGAGCCGTGGTTGATTTGGCTATCTTCGGGGCGGGGACACTTGCGGTGCTTGTTGCTTGGTATTCGCACGCGGCAAAGGGAGCTCCTGTTGTGCCAGCTACTTTGTCTACCCTTCTTTTCGTGGCCAACATTAAAGCCCAGTTGCTGGACCCTGGTTTTTGGAAAACGCATTTTGTTTCTCGTCTGCCTGAGCTCTATACCACTTACGCGGGGTTGCTGTTTTTGGTTTTTGGCCTGAGACGGGTTTGGCGAGAAAGGGGGGTGGTGCTGCTTGCTTGGTTCGTTTCGGTCATTATATGCATCATGCTTTTGGGGGAAAATGGCCGGATACATCAGTATGCCGCGCTGCCTTTTGTGCCGATAAACGCGTTGTTGATCGGAGTGGGTTTAGAGGAGTTGGGGCGCAGGTGGTGGTCGCGACGCTGGGGCAGGATCGCGCTGGTCATTCTTGTGTTGTCGATCCCCTTACATGCCAGCCTGCGTATTCATAAGTGGTATCGTTTAAGTAACCCCTGGTTGCCTGCCGCCGCGGCAGCGGTGGCGGAGGTGAGCGAGGCGGACGACTTATTCGGGATCAATACCTATGATAATCCGGTTATCCTTTACCACATCCGGCGGCGTGGCTGGGCGCGATGTTTGTGGATAGACGGTGCCGGCGGGGTAGAAGAGACACGTCAACTGGGGGCCCGCTTTTTCCTCTCACCGTGCGCGGGCGAGGACCAGGCGATGCGGAAGCTTTTTCTGTCCAGATATCCAGTGGTGGTGCAGGAGGACGATTTTACTATCTACCGGTTGCAGCAACCAGGGAGCGCCGGTCAAGTCTCGGGGAGATGAGAGATGAAGATAGCTATCGACGCCCGCAAGATACTGGATACCGGCATAGGTACTTATACCCGTGGTTTGCTCAAGCAGCTGGGCAAGCTGGACAAGGAGAACGAGTATTTCCTTTTTTTGCCCTCGGCCCAGCTCAAGCAGTTCGATTACGGGTCGAATTTTCACAATCTTTCGGATGACAGCCGTGGTTACTCTTTGCGTGAGCAGATCAGCCTGAGCTGGAAGATCGCCCGCCTTAATCCGGACATTGTGCATGTGCCGCACTACGTGATGCCGATGCTACAGCGCTGGCCTACAGTGGTAACCATCCACGATATTATTCACCTCCGCTTCCCGCATTTGTTGCCCTATCTTACCGGTAAATATTACGCGCGTTTTATGCTGGCGCGCGCCGTCAAGAAGAGCGCCGCGGTGATCACCGTTTCGCAGGCTTCCAAGGATGATCTGGTGGATGTGCTTAACGCGCCGGCGGAAAAAGTGCGCGTTGTGCATAACGCGGTGAGCAGTGGCTTTGTTCCTTTGCCGCCGGAAAAGGCGCGCGCCTGGCGTGAAAAGCTGGGACTGCCTGAGAATTTTATTCTTTACGTTGGCGCCTTGAAGGGACATAAGAACGTACCTTTGCTTATTCGCGCTTACCTCGAATACGCGCGTCGTGCCGGTAACGGCCGACCGGCGCTGGCGCCGCATAAATTAGTGATCACCGGCAAGGGGGTGGAACTCACCGGGGTGGATGATCAGATACGGCGTGAGATGAAGGACAGCGTTTATTTCCTCAGCAATGTGCCGCACGATAATCTGCCCTATCTTTACAATAATTGTTCGTTGTTCGTTACGCCTTCGCTTTATGAGGGGTTTGGTCTGCCGCCCCTGGAGGCGATGGCCTGCGGTTGGCCGGTTTTGGCTTCTGATATTCCGGCCCATCGTGAGGTTCTGGGTGAGGCCGCGGCGTATTTTGATCCGCGCGATCAAGCGGCGCTCAGCCGTTTGCTTGAGGAAGTGTTGGCGGACAATGAACGGCAGCGACGCCTGGCCGCCGCGGGCCGCCGCCAGGTAGCAAAGTATTCCTGGGCCCAAGCGGCCAAGCAGACGCTGGCGGTGTATCAGTCGGTGGCACGGGGTATTTGAAAACTTTTTTTACCACGACGACACGACGCTAACGGCTCTTCTTTGGATAACGGCCAAGAACAATTACTACCATATTTCTCCTCCCTTGAGGGGGGGAGATGAGAGCGTAGCGATCAAGAGGGGGGTGAATTCCGCCCACCGATCCTTTTCGACTATGGCGGACAGGCAGGACAGGCAGCATTAGCCTGGGGATTCTTATTATTGGCAAACGAGCTACGAGCTGCGAGCTACTAGCTACGAAATTCTGTGGTGAGGAAAACAAGAAAGTAAGGAGACGGGAACGGATGCCGCGAGATACCAGATACAAGATACTAGATACGCTTGTGAGAGCATGGCCTTTATATGTAGTCTGGGGAGCGATCCTCGTGATCTTCGCTCCTGCCCTTTTCACGGACAAAACCTTTTGCCTGCTGGACTACTCAAGGCATTATTATCCGTTGAGGGCTTACGCGGCGGCTTGTCTGGAATCGGGGCTGCTGCCGCTGTGGAATCCGCTTATTTACTGCGGTTATCCGCAGTTGGGGGAGATGCAGGTGAATATTTTTTATCCCCTTAGTTTATTGTTACTGCTGGGGGATTTTGTCACTTCGATGGAGTTCTTCATCGTATTGCATTATCTGGTGGCCTCCGGCAGCGCGTATTTTCTT
>JAUXIB010000213.1 GCA_030621225.1 candidate division FCPU426 bacterium | reverse complement strand
CCTTTATCCAATATCTCGACGATCGTGTCCTACATATAGTCCAGAATTATCTGACTTGTCCTTTTACCGATTGGTTAATGTCCCTGCTTAGTGACAAGCGTTACCTTCTTCCCGTACTGGTTGTGCTAATCCCTTATTTAGCTATCAAACAAGGGACTCGCGGCCGACGTGCGCTGCTGGTAGTAATATTAGCGGCCTCGCTCACCGATGTAGTCTCCAGTCGTCTGCTAAAACCTACCTTCCATCGCTTGCGCCCCTACCAACTGGAGGCCGTCAAAGCCGGGCAAAAACCCGGCGGTTCCTTTTCCTTCCCTTCCTCACATTCCGCCAATGTCGCCGCGGCGGTAACCGGCCTGGCCTTGTACTTTCCTCGGGTTATCCCGCTGCTGACAGCGTTATGGTTGGCGGTATCCCTCTCTCGTATCTACTTGAACGCTCACTATCCAACCGACTGCTTAGGAGGACTGCTGGTGGGAATTACCATAGCAGCAACCATCTGGTACGTGGTAGAATGGTCGTTTAGGCGGATGAAGAGACGTAAAAAACACATCGGTGGTCAGGGGTCGGGGGTCGGTGAGCAACCGAAAACTGGTTAATAGTGGCGTTCCGCCACGGGTGCCACCAACCGCAGACTGGTTATAATTCAAGCGCTATGGAAAGAGAAAAACTAGAAAAGCTTTTAGAAAAAGTACGCAGTGGAAAGCTGCCGGTAAAATCTGCGATGAAACAGTTGCGGACCTTCCCGATGCACGATATGGGCTTCGCGCGTCTGGACACCCAACGCAGCCTGCGCCACGGCTTCCCGGAAGTCGTCTTTTGCGAAGGAAAAAGAGTCGAGGACACACTAACAATACTTCGCGCAATGGCCAAGGGAAACAGCAACATCCTGGCCACCCGCGCGACACCAGAGCTTATCAAGCAGGCCAAACGGCTCGGCCGTGACTGGCACTGTAATCCACACGCCCGAACCATTACCCGGGAAAAAAAACGCCGGCCGCGCTACGGAAATTTGCTCGTGCTTACCGCGGGAACATCGGATATCCCAGTAGCTGAGGAAGCCGTCGTAACCGCCGATATTATCGGTGCTAAAGTGGAAAAAGCTTTTGACGTTGGTGTCGCTGGTATCCATCGTTTATTCCTCCAGCGAAGTAAGCTTGAACAGGCAGACGTAATCATCGTGGTAGCGGGAATGGAGGGAGCGCTGGCCAGCGTAGTCGGCGGCCTTGTGGACAAACCGGTAATCGCCGTGCCCACCAGCATCGGCTATGGCGCCAGTTTTGAAGGCCTGGCCGCCCTTTTAGCCATGCTCAACTCCTGTGCCGCAGGCGTCACGGTGGTAAACATAGATAACGGTTTCGGCGCCGGATTTGCGGCAGCAAATATGCTTAAATTGAAAAATAGCGCTTAAACAAAACGTATCGGGGTATCGGCGAAATGCTACTCCGACCCACCGATACATCGTTACCTCGACACTTATTAATATGAACAATAAGTTACTCTATTTAGACTGCCGCCAAGGCGTCAGCGGCGATATGCTGCTGGGAGCGCTGGTTGATCTGGGCGTCAAACCTGCCCTGATCAAACAAGGCGTAAAAGCCTTCGGCATCAGTGGTTTCCGACTGAAAAAATCTCGGGTAAAAAGAGCGGCGATCGCCGGAATCAGATTACAGGTTGCGGTAAAACACGAAAAACCGCACAGTTACGCACAGATAAAAAAACTCCTGCGTGCCGGCAAGGCCTCAGCCTGGGCCAAGGAAAAAACCCTGCGAGTCTTTGCGCATCTAGCGACGGCAGAAGGCGCCGTACATGGCCGCCCCGCGCATGCCGGACATTTCCATGAGGTAGGAGCGGTAGACGCACTAGTAGACATCATTGGCACGGTAGTCGCAGTAGAATCACTGGGTGTAGAGAAGATCATATCCTCCCCGCTGGCCCTTGGCAGCGGAACGGTCAAGGCGGCTCACGGACTACTCCCCGTGCCGGCCCCGGCAACACTGGCCTTAGTTAAAGACTGCCCGGTCTTCCAGCGTGAATGCGGCCGTGAACTTACCACCCCTACCGGTGCCGCCCTGATCAAGGGGCTGGCCGACGAATTTGCTCCCTTACCCCTGGTCAGCGTAAGCCGCACCGGATATGGCGCCGGAGCACGCCAAGTGCCGGGAGAAGCCAACATGCTGCGTGTCATTCTCGCCCGGACAACAGCTAACAGCCGCGAACAGGTGATAGTAATGGAGACTAATATAGACGATATGACCCCCCTGGCTTACGAGGCGCTTTTTAATTCGCTTTTTGCCGCCGGGGCGCTGGACGTCTATCTTCAAACAATAAGCATGAAACGCGGCCGACCGGCAGTGAAACTCTCTGTTATCACCCATCTCCCCCAGGAGGAAAAACTGGCGAAAATCATCCTGGCGGAGTCTACTACCTTTGGCTTGCGCTGCCATCTGGCCCATCGCTGGTTAAAGGAACGGTCAATGATCAGCGTCACCACCTCTTTTGGACGCGTGCGCGTAAAACGCGGCTTGGTCAACGGGATGGTAACAGACCTTTCCCCGGAATACGCAGACTGCCACCGCCTGGCTAAAAAAACGAAAACAGAATTTCTCAAAGTATATGAAAGTGCCAAGCAAAAAGCGTGGGAAGACGAACACAAACGGCGCCGGTGAACTCTACGTAGTCAGCACCCCCATCGGCAATATGGAAGACATCACGCTGCGTGCCCTGGATACCTTACGCCGTGTGGGAGTCATTGCCTGCGAAGACACCAGACGGATACGCAAGTTGCTCTCTCATTACAAGATCCACGGCAAAGAGTTGATTTCCTACTATCGCGGCGTGGAAGAGGGAAAAAGCTCCCGCCTTTTGCGCCTACTCGAGCAAGGACAGGACATCGCACTGGTCAGTGACGCAGGGACCCCTGGCGTAGCTGATCCCGGGCTGGTTTTGATACGCCAGGCCCGAGATCTGTCCTTACCCGTGCGAGTAGTACCCGGCCCCTGCGCCGCCCTTGCCGCGCTTACCGCCTCCGCCTTGCCCGCAGACAACTTTCTTTTTCTCGGTTTTCTGCCGCGCAACAAAAAGACCAGAAGAGCGTTCCTATCGCCCTTGCGCTGGGAGAAGCGGACACTGGCATTCTACGAAGCACCGCACCGCTTGGGGGCTTCGCTCGCCGATATCGCTGCCGCATTCGGGCGACGGCGCATGGCAATCGCACGGGAACTGACCAAGCTAAACGAGGAAGTGCTGTGGGGCCGGGCATATGAGCTGGCCGAAAAATTACGCTCACATAAAATCCGCGGCGAAGTGACTATCATCCTGGAGGGATACGCTGAAACACCATGGGAGGTAAAGGGCAGTTGGAGCGGCTACTCACTGGCCGCCCATCTGGAGAAAGTAATGCAAGAGGAAGATCTCTCCCTTTCCCGCGCCGTGGAAAAAATAGAGCAACTACGCGATGTACCCAAAGAAGTATTATATAAGATAGCAAAGGAGAGCGGGCTGGAAGGCAAGAGGAAGTAAACAAAACAAGAATGGATCAGTCGCTCCCGCCTTCGCTGAAGTTATGGCGGGCAGGCTGTCTATCGGCTATCGTCGATCGTTGCGCAGCCGCATATTTTGCCACGATAAACCATAGACGACAGACGAACCATCACACCACACTGATGCCTATGAAGAAAAAATTAAAGAAAATACTCATTTCCACAGGACAGCTACTAGTGATCATGCTGCTGGTATTCTGTATCACTTCGATCCTGATCGTCATCTTCCGACACCTACCACGCCTAGACTATGGCAGCAAAGGGTTTCTCTTCTTCCTGGGCGGCTTCACCGCGTACATCTTTGTGCACACCCTGTTCTACAAGTTTCATTTCATGCATGTCATCAGTCATGAACTAACCCATGCGATATGGACCAAGTTCTTCGGCGGCAAGGTGCGCGATATCTTTGTCTCGGAAAATGGCGGGCGAGTAACCATAAACAAATCCAATTTTCTCATCAACCTTGCCCCATATTTCTTCCCGCTTTACACTATCGCCTTTCT
>JAUXIB010000248.1 GCA_030621225.1 candidate division FCPU426 bacterium | reverse complement strand
ATAATGGCTAAAGGCAGGAAGCCACAGAGGTCACAGAGGAACGTCTTTCACCACGACGACACAACGTTATAATTTGGATAACCCTTCGATTTGCTGTGCTCCCTCAGGGCAGGCGGCGGGGGGGACTCTCCGCTAGCAGGGAAGCATTCTTGGTTTTGACGGTTTGAAGTTAAAATTGGACATAAAAATTACACGGATTACGAAGAAATAATGGTAATGGAATCTGTGTAATCTGTGGATTATCCTTAGAGGTGTAAGACGTTCGTCGTGTCGTTGTGGTAAAGAATGTTTTTCATATCTTCCCGCTTCTTGTCAATCGTTGGTATTTATGTTAAACTCCTTTCATGCGAAAAAAATACTATCGTAAGAATGTACTGATCACCGGCGGGTTGGGTTTTCTGGGTAGTAATCTGGCTCACGAGTTGGTTGATCTGGGCGCCAGGGTGACCGTGCTGGACTGTCTGCTTCCTGGTCATGGCGCTAACTATTTTAATTTGGCGGGCATCAGCCAGCGGGTTAAAGTCGTCAAGCGGGACATCCGCGATAAGGGCCTGGCGCGATATCTCAAGGGGCAGCACTTTATCTTCCACTTTGCCGGTCATACTAGCCACGTCGACTCAATGAAGGATCCTTTTCTGGATATAGACATCAACTGTCGCGGCAACGCCGTATTTTTGGAAGCGGTGCGCGCCGCCTGCCCCAAGGCGCGCATAATCTACTGCGGCACGCGCGCGCAGTATGGACGACTGGACTACCAGCGGGTGGACGAGAAGCATGCCTTTAAGCCGGTGGACGTCTACGGCGCCAGTAAATCTACCGGGGAGATGCTTTTCTTTGTCTATCAAAGAGCTTATGGTCTGCGTGTGAGCTCACTGCGTTTGACTAACGCCTATGGACCGCGTCATCAGATGGAGAGCGCAAAATTTGGTATTTTTAACTGGTTCATCAGATTGGCTATGGATAATTCTCCCTTGCCCATCTACGGTAAGGGCGAGCAGAAACGGGACTTTCTCTACGTGGATGATGTGGTGCGGGCCTTCCTGCTTTTAGGGGCCAAAGAGAAAACGGTAGGCGAGGCCTACAATCTCGGTTGCGGCAAGGCCATATCCTTTCGCAAGATGGTAGAACTGGTGCAGAAAGAAGCGGGCGGCGTGATCGAGTACCGCGCTTGGCCTAAGGAGCGCAAGATGATCGAGACGGGCGACTTTTTGGCCAATTACGGCAAGTTTGCCAAGGCCACCGGCTGGCAGCCCAGGATGCCGCTGGAACAAGGCATTCGCTGGACGGTGGACTACTATCGGGCGAATAAGAAGCATTATTGGTAACCGGGGACACGGTACACAGGACTCTGGACACAGGGGTGTTTTCCCAGTGTTCTGTGTTCCGTATTCTGTGTTCCATCAGGAAGCATCATGAGAATACTAATAACCGGCGGTGCGGGTTTTATCGGCAGTAATTTTTGCTATTACCTGAAGAAGAAACGGCCGGCATTACAGCAGGTAGTGTTGGACAAGCTTACTTATTGTGGCAACCTGGATAACTTGAAGGATTTGCGTGGGGCGCGGGGGTTCCGCTTTATCCGCGGTGATATCGCTGACCGCAAGAGCGTAGTGCAGGCGATGCGGGGAGTGGAAATGGTGATGCATTTCGCCGCCGAGTCGTTTGTCGACCGTTCGCTGCATCAGCCTGTGGATTTCGTGCGCAGCAACGTTCAGGGAACGCAGGTGTTGCTGGACGAGGCGAGGCGGGTAGGGGTGAAGAAATTCGTGCAGGTGTCTACTGACGAGGTATACGGCTCGCTGGGGGCGCGTGGCAAATTTACCGAGAATTCTCCTTTGCAGCCAAGCTCACCCTATAGCGCTTCCAAGGCGGCGAGTGATTTGTTGGCGCTCTCTTATTATCGGAGTTACGGCTTGCCGGTAGTAGTCACGCGTTGTTCTAATAATTACGGTCCTTATCAGTTCCCTGAGAAGCTGATCCCACTGATGATCAGTAACGCCCTGGAGGGACGGGATTTACCCGTCTACGGCAAAGGGCTGAACGTACGTGATTGGATCTATGTGCAGGATCATTGCAGTGCGCTTGAGGCGGTTCTGCGCAAAGGAAAACCTGGTGAGGTATATAATATCGGTGGGGATGCCGAGGAGAAGAATATTGATGTGGTACGTTCTATAATTAAGATCCTGGATGTTTCACCGCAGCTTATCAAGTATCTACCGGATTCCATTCGGCCGGGGCATGATTTTCGTTATGCCATATCTCACGCGAAACTGACCAGGCAGACCGGTTGGCAGCCGTCTGTTTCTTTCCGCGAGGGGATAGAGAAGACGGTAGTGTGGTATTTAGACAATCAGCCCTGGTGGCAAAAGATAAAGAAGCGCGCGGCGTTCAAGGCTTTCTATAAGAAGCACTATAAAACAAGATGATCGGTTTGCCTGCGCAGGGGCGGTATCCTGATCATATCTGCGTGATCAGTGGAGGGGTGTAGCCCACTTCTGTATAATCTGCGATAAGGGGGAAAAATGACCACTAAAGAAAAACTCGTTTTTGTTGTCCTCGGCATTCTGATCACCATCCTTGCTGGCTTCATCTACCATCAATTGACCGTGCCCGAAGAGCTGGTAGAAACCGCGCCCGCCGTAACGCCGGTGACCCAGGCGGTCCAAAAGCTGTCGGAATTACCCCAGGCGGCCGCGATCAAGCCGGTGATCCTGTCCAATATTGACTATCAGAAGCCGGTGAAGATAGACCTCAGCCATCTGATGCGCGAGGACGTCGATGGTTGGGAATTGAATATCAGCAGCACGGAAGGGCAGGTGGTGCGCACGCTACGCGGGGCGGGTATGCCGCCAACGGAGATTGTCTGGGACGGGCGTAATGATAGCGGCGAGGTGGTGGTTGACGCTTACCTGGCAAAATATGATCTTGACCTGCGCCGCGGCAAGCAGGACGAGCGGTATAAGGACAAGGTGGT
>JAUXIB010000264.1 GCA_030621225.1 candidate division FCPU426 bacterium | reverse complement strand
CCATGAAAAAGCAAGAATGTGGTCGGGGGTCAGTGGCGGGATGCTCCGAGCTACTAACCCTTCGTCAGTGCTCAGGGCAGGCTACGAGATGCGGAATTTAGGCGTTTACAAATTCCGATAAAATTGACATTATAGTGCGAGATAGATTCACGACTATAAACGAGCGGGAGGATGAATTGAGAATACTTGCGTTGTTCTTGGTCTTAGGGTTGACGTTATTGCCGGCCCTGTGGGCTGAGACAGATATCGAGCCGGCGAATGAGCAGGTGGTCAGTTCTGAGGTCCGGGGCCATAGTACGCCGGCCGCGTCCCTATTAGGGGTGATCCCGGGCGCAGGACAGTTTTACAATCGTCAGCCTATCCGAGCGGTGCTTTTTATGGGCGCGGCGGGGACGCTGGTTACCTTTGCTATGATCTACCAGAGTCGCGCCGAAGCGCGGCGAGATGAGTATAATGCTGAGGTATTGCCTGCGGTTATCCCCGCTTTGGTGCATGATTTTAACGCGGAACGCGATCGAAACAAGGGATGTTGGCAGGGGCTAGTTGGTTTGATGGCGATAAGCGCCTTGGATGCTTATATCTGCGGTTGGCAGCGTGAGCAAGCGCTGAAAGTCTCGCTGGCGCGGGAAGATATGGAGGTGGGTTATGCGATCCGTTTCTAGATACGGCTTGGGGTTGATGCTGCTCTTGTGCGGAACACTGTCCTGCGTGGACAGGTTGAATCGCAGTAATCCCTATGATCCAATCAACAACCTGATACCGGTCGGCGCGATTTGGTATGAGACTATAGATGAGGCCGGCTTCATCCCCCACTATGATCACACCAGCGCGGAATTTCTGGACAAGATGTGGATCATCGGCGGCAATGACGGCGGCTCAATGTATAGTGATGTTTGGAGTTCTCCAAATGGTATCGAGTGGACGGATGTACTTCAGATCGCCGCTTTTCCGGCGCGTGCCGAACACGCCAGCGCTGTTTTGCAGAACCAGCTCTGGGTGGTAAGCGGCTATGACGGCACGTCCCACCTGGCTGACGTGTGGAGCTCGCTAGACGGCGCTAGCTGGAACCAGACTACAGCCGCTGCTGCCTTTGGCTTACGCAGTAAGCATCTGGTTCTTGCCCTCAATGACAAGCTGTGGCTGGTCGGCGGGTACGATGGAGCGAGTGAGCAGGGAGATGTTTGGAGTTCGTTGGACGGCAGCAGTTGGTCTCTGGTGACAGCCGATGGCGGCTATACCGCGCGCAGTGGTCATATGGGCCTGGTGGCTGACGGTAAACTTTGGTTGATCGGCGGCTATGACGGGACAAGCTATCTCAACGATGTTTGGAATTCCGAGGACGGTGTTAACTGGACTGAGGTAACTGCGGCGGCGCAGTTTTCCGGCCGCCATAACGGCGCGGCGTTTATCGGCGGCGGTAAAATATGGTTGATCGGTGGTCACGACGGAGGTAGTAAGATAGCTGATGTGTGGGTTTCTGGGAATGGGTCCGATTGGACGCGGGTCACCGACGCCCCGGGTTATGGCGCGATCCAAGGTCACACCGGCTTGTTATATGATAATAAGCTGTGGGTATTACTTGGTGACGCGGCGGATGGCGGGGTGTGGCGTTCGCCCTAGCGGTGTTTATGAAAAAACAGGCGTTTATAAATGCCGGTAAAATTGACACTATGAAAGTAACGCTGATTACGCTGATAAAGGCACCGCGAATTACGCGGACGGACAGTCGTTATCTGTGATTGGAATGTCGTTAGCTACTAACTAATTATACTCTGGAGGTGATCGTGCGTAAAAGGATTATTATCGCGACGCTTACCGCATTAGTGTTGGGCCTGCTGGATTGGAGCATCGATGCTAAGCTGGCCGCCATGGGAGGTTATCCACTGGCCGCGGCAATTGCGGCGTCGATCGTTGTTTCCCGGACTTTGATCGGAACGGTTGTCGGCATCAGCGCGCTCAAGATTTTTCCCTGGTGGGCGCACGGTATGATCATTGGTGCGATACTGTCTCTTCCCGCGGCGTTGGCTAACCTGGCTTGGGGATATCCCTGGGGCTTGATTTTTGGCGCGAAGGTCATCGTGCTTGGTTTGGTCTACGGTATACTGGTGGAGTTGGTGACCAGCGTCTTTTTCGATGCGCCGATGGTCGGCAAAAAATCTATATGAAGGTAGGGGTGGGGCTTGCCCTGCCCGAAAAACAATGGTCTCGACCTTGCATGTAAAGTGTTAACTATTTACTTAATTTTCCCCTTGACAAAATAAAAAATGGTGGTATATATATTAATAGAAGCTCGCGTGCAGGTTAGCGCAGAGGGCGCGGTTACCACTTGATCAACGATGCTGCAGGCCCGGGGGAGGGGTCTCTGACCCGAACTCAAAGCGGCAAAGATTAGGTAAAGAGAACTCGGACGCCTCTCAGCCAACGGCATAGCGGGCTTCTTTTTTTTAGACACCTCCCCCGGAAAAAGGGGTGTGGGGGAAAGAATTTCCACCACAATAGGAGGGGGGGACAGCGAAGGCACCTGGTGTTATTCAAGTGCCGGAGCGCCAGGGGGGAATCTTCCCCCGTGGGGAGGGCCGGGCGATGGACCAGAATCCCGGCCCGACGGGGGAGGGGTCTCTGACCCGAACTCAAAGCGGCAAAGATTAGG
>JAUXIB010000086.1 GCA_030621225.1 candidate division FCPU426 bacterium | reverse complement strand
CCTCCCTTCAAGGGAGGGGATGCTCCACCAACTTCGTTGGTGGACAATAATTGGTGTGGGGCCTTCGCCCCCATCCCCCACCACCGACTAAAGTCGGTGGATTTGGATAGACATTAAATAAATGAAATGAGTCGAAGGGTTTGCCCTTCGACATTTGACCTTCGACATTCGACGTTCAATACCCCAGTACCTCAACCAACAGCACTCCCCACTCACCCAAAACTAAAGGAAATAACACATATAAACAGGCAATTATAACAGCCGGACTCAGTTCAAGCAAGGTCAATCCGCTGCGCCTACCTGTTGTACGATGTGAGATAAACTCCAGCGCTATAGCCGTAAAAGCCAACATCAAAGATGCTGGGGCTAAAACAAGCTGCCATCCCCCCGCCGCCGACGCCGCACAAACAATGGTCAACCCGCTGACAAAACTCGGCATGGGAGGCAAGCCGGCCAACCCCGCCAGGGTCAGCGGCACAGCTAACCGCACCCAGCCACCGCGTTGTGTCCGCCGGCCGGATTCCAAACGGATCCAGATCAGGGGCAAAAGGATTGACAGCGCGATCAGATGAGCCAGCCCAGCCACGCTACCTCCGGCAGCGGGCCTGGTAATAAAAGCTAGAAACACCGCGGTCAACTGTGCCGCCAACGCTACTGAAAGACGGCGGGATCGATCTTGCCACAGACACCACGCCCAATAGAACAGCGGACCAGTCACGATCGGAACAGACAGGGCGCGGAACAATTCACGCTCCGCACTTGATAATTCCGGCCAATAGAAACGCAGTAAAAAGAAGAATCCCAGCAACCAGCGCGGCCAGACCAGCCGCCACCACGCGCCCTCGCCGGCCGATATCCCCAGCTTACCACGCGGATAGAAGATAAAAGGAAACAGGCAGGTGCCGATGATATACCAACCGCCGGCCAAGGCAAAGGGAGCGATGGTTCCAGCCGCGAGACTTTCGTCCACGGCGATCGAAAAAGCTACCGGTAGGACCAGAACCACCCCGCCCACCGCCTGCCTTGCCTGACCCGGAAAAGCGGTCAGCAACGCCGGCGCAAGCGCCGCCATCAAAAAAAACAGGGGATTATCGGCAAGCAGCGCCAAACTGTACGAGAAAAAGGTCACTGCCGAAAACAGCGGCCGGCCCTCGCGCTTTTCGCGTTCAGTCACAGCAGCGAACATCCCCAGCGCCAATAAGAACAAAAACAGCGCGGGTACCAGATCAAACCGCCAAGCTAACGCTGCCGGACTCAGGCTAAGTTCTGCCTGCACACCGGCCAAGCCAAAAGGCAGCAAACAGAGCGAAAAAAAGAGCGGCATGACGCCCGCCGCCCACGCTGACCGCCGCCAAAAACGTTGGCCAACAATGATCCAGGGGCAAAGCAGCAAGCCAAAGATCAAAAGAATAAATATATACTCAGCGCCACTAAACATAACACGAACCAGTGATAATCATCGGGCCGTTCTTTCCCTGCCAGCACGACACGATGGATGAATAATTGACAATAGTTCCTAACCTCAGACAGAGATTCAATACCACGACGCCAACGCTTTCGGCCAGCGGCGGCCTGACACTTTACCTGCCGCCGCAGCCTGCGGACACTCCGGGCATACCTCGCCGCCCAAAAACCGGTTGCTCCTCGCCGCCGCCCGACAGCCAAACGGCCGGCCAGGGGAAAAGATAGCAGTGCCAGCGGCACGGTCAAAACAAAGGGAACGCTCAAAAAAACCTCGCGCAGATAGCCGGCCAACGAGTAGCTCTCCTGGGAAAAACCTGCCACGGCCAGCGACCGCGAGAAAACGGGGTAAAGGAAGGAGCCGACGCCCAGCCAAGCAGACGCCCAGACCAGCGCAAGAACATTAGTATTCTTGTTCACGGCCGGACACCTAAATAAAGAAAAGGCATAATTCCATACAGCGAGGCAAAAGGCGAAAAAACCCGCAAGAAAGATAACCACAACGTACCATCCGTGCAGCAGACGCAACCCACCAAGCAAATGGACCATCCCCCAGAATAATCCAAAAACAGGGATGATCGCCAAGGAAGAGAGGTATGCCCGCGCCCGCCAGGGATAAACCCCCAGCACCAGAAAAAATGCCGCTAAAGCCATAAACAACGGCAAGCCATAGTCCATATTCCCGGCGGACACCCCTGCCAAACCAAGCGCTGCCGATACAACCAGCAGGTAACGCCGCCTAACACCAATTTCCTGTTCCCCGCCGCGGGGAACGCGCGTCAAGACCAGTTTGCCGGCAAAAACACAAGCTACAAACAACATGATCAGAGCGAACCAGGGAGTGATATCAATTACCGAAAAAGCAAGACGGCAAAGCAGATATGCCGCGACAATAAAATGTATTATCAGCGGTAATAGGCTGTCTTCCATTCCCGGCCGCCATTCCCCCGCGAAGCAATGCGCCAGTAAAGCAACAGCCAGGAACAAAGCAAAACACGCCAGCAGCAGGACTACCGTGAATGGCACAGGCCCCAATAGCGTCAAGCTGACACCCGCCGGATCAAAACATGCCGCCAAATGTTCCCGCGCCGGAAGCAAAAGTAATAACAAACAATAGCCGGCAGCGGCGGTCGAAAAAACATAAACAAAACGCACGCCACGGCCGACCAGGCAAGGCACCAGAGCCCAATAAAAGATACCCAAACAGAAAAGTAGGCTGGGCGCTCCTGCCGCCGTCAACGAACAAACTGCCAGGGGCATCAAGAAAATAGGCGCCGGATGTTGACGCGGTGACAATAAGACTGCCAACAGCACCACCGCAAGCAAAAGAATAAAAGGAGCGGCTAATTCGTCCGGAGAAAAGACCGGTTGAAAAGAGAGAACACTATTCGAGAGAAACGCGGGAGAAAAACTTAACTGCCCCCCGGCCGACAAGGAAAACCAAACCAGCAAAACCAGGCACAATAGTTCAACGATGCCGATGACCCGCAACCAAATATTTTTTCTATCCACAAACTTTTTCACCACAACATCACAACGTAAGCCAGTCGTTAGTCGTTAGTATTTAGTATCTAGTTTGGCTTACGCATTTAGCTGAACGCTATACGAGATACTGCCTTCTGCCGTCTTATGCCGTTATCCAAAGAGAATTCTTTCAAGCCGTTCCTCTGTGACCTCTGTGGCCGATTAGTCGTTACGTCTTTGTTCTCTCGCAGAGCCCGTGGATTCTCTAACCACAACCGTCCAAAACGATAGCTGCGCCACGACCAAGACCACCGACAAACAACCAAAATACTGCGCCGCCGCCGCTTTGCCGCCGCCAAAACCGGAAAGAGAATAACAAACCAGCAATCCCCCCAAGGCGACCAAACTCCCGGCAACCAAAGCGGTCTTACCCCGTGACAATAGTATAAGAGACAAACCGAGGAAGAAACAACCAACCCCCGCCGCCGCCACCGCGTTCCATACCGGAGACCATGGAGAGAGCATCAACTATACTCCTTTTTATGCCGTTGACCATGATCATCATCCCGCCGACAGACCAAACCATAGACCAGCAAAAATAAAATCAGGAACAGCCCAACCATTTCCAGAGAGTGCCCTCTTTTTACCAATAACGTGGTGAGTGACATAGGAGTGGTCGAAAAAGACGTGGGGCTGATCCCCCTTACAATAGTGAAAAACCCTACCGCCAGAATAACGAAGAGACAGGACAACAAAACCCCCCCGGCAGAAGAAGAAGCCGCTAGTATTCTTGTTTTGAACAACCGCCGGTCGGTGGCACGGAGCGTGCGGTTCTTATCCGCCGGAACATCTCTATCAGCGCACAGCAACACAGGCAGGAATCCAAGCGCACAGAAAACATATAACAAAGCTAAACCTTCCTGACGCACAACAAACATCAGCAGAGACAGACTGACGGCAGTTAAAGCATAGGCGATGATAGCTGACGCACCACCGCGCCGCCATGCTATTACCTGCCATAGAACCCCTAAGACAGACAAGAAAGCCCAGATGTAGGCCATTATTTCCTCTTCCGTTTTCCCGGAGACCGTGCCTGCCGTTTACCCCTGGATCTTAATGTCAGCTGCAAACGTTCCACCCGCATGTGATCCACCTCTTTTATCTCGATCACTACTTCGCTTAATTTGATATTTTTCTCTGTCTGCGGCAATGCCCCAAGAAGATCCACCACAAAACCGCTGATCGTCTCCACCCCCTCCGTCTTTTGCAACTTCAAGCCGAGCTCCCGGTTAACATCGTCGATGTCCGTACGACCTTTGACCAGGTATTCGCGCTCGCCCGTTTTGACAATGTTCTCCGTTTCCACCGCATCATACTCATCACGGATCTCCCCCACCAACTCCTCAATAATATCCTCCAACGTCACCAAACCAGCCACGCCACCGTATTCATCCACAACTATCGCCTGGTGCAATCTGCCCCGCTGAAACTCCAGCAGCAACTCGGAGATCTTTTTTGTCTCCGGCACAAAACAAGCAGAACGGTAGATATCTTTCA
The DNA here is from genome assembly GCA_030621225.1 of candidate division FCPU426 bacterium. Lineage (GTDB taxonomy): Bacteria > Oederibacteriota > JAUXIB01 > JAUXIB01 > JAUXIB01 > JAUXIB01. The sequence continues at coordinate 5,573 of JAUXIB010000086.1, read as the reverse complement.
TAGTATACCGTTTCTTGTCCTTGATGATGGCGAGAAAATCTTTAGCATAGAGGACGCCGACAATGCTGTCCCGATTACCCTTATAAACCGGAACGCGACTCAAACCACGGCGGATGATCAGATCTAAAACAACCTGATAATCGGCACCAGCGCTAACCATTATCATTTTATTGCGAGGCACCATCACTTCGCGCACAATAGTATCCCTAAATGCCAGCACGCTCTGCAACATCCGCCCTTCTTGCTTCGCTATCGCGCCCTCTTCCTTGCCGACATCTATGATCGTACGAATATCATCCTCGGTAACCACCGGCAAAATATTATCATGCTTTACACCGAACAGCCCCAGCGCTTTAGCGGTAACGAAAACAAGGATGCTAGAGATTGGAGCCAGCAGACGCTGGCAAAGCATAATCAGCGAAATGATGCGAATAACGATCTTTAACGGATTATTGATCGCGATCATCTTCGGTGCCACCTCACATACGATAATAACGATCACCGTCATCCCCACCGTAGTCAATATCCACACCAACCAGGCATTCCAGTGGTAATTTTGCGCCAATTGCACCGAAACCAGTCCCACCAACGACGCGGCACAAACATTCACAACATTGACCCCCACGAGGATCGCGGAGAGCAGCTTATTCGGATCCTTAAGCCACAAGCGAAAGCCAGGAGCTTGACGAGGGTATTTTTTGATTATCTGTTTTAAGCGCGGCTTACTGACCGCGGCCAGCGCCATTTCCGCCGCGGAAAAGAACGCCGAAAATATCAACAGTACAGCTATTATGCCTAATTCGATCCAGATCATGTTAAGTTCGAATTTTGCCTTTTTAATTTAGAATTTTTAATTATCAAGTTTTGTAGTTTCTCCATCTCGCCTTGATCCACCTCATGATCATAAGCCAACAGGTGCAACAACCCGTGCACCAACAATAACTCCAGCTCGTCCTGCAAGCCGTGCCCATATTCCCCGGCCTGTTGCGCCGCGCGCGGCAGACAAACAGCTATGTCCCCCAGGGGACGCGCGACATCTTTACCGATCATCGGCCCGCTCGAAGCTTCCGGAAACGATATCACATCGGTGCTGCCGGAGCGTCCCAGATACCTGCGGTTGAGGTCGGTCATCTCCCGCTCCCCGGCAAAAAGCAGTGAAAAACCATACTCTCCGGGAGCCGCTTTTGCTTGCCGCAGGGTATCAGCCGCGAGCTCTTGTATCCGCTTGCCGCTCAAAACTTTCCGCCGGGTAGCGTTCCTCACTTCCGCGGTTACTGTGATCCGCTTCATTGCCGTTTTCATTTTCATCACAAAATTACTGAGCCACAGAGGTCACAGAGGACACAGAGAAAACGACTTTCTCTGGATAACACCAACAAAACACTCCATCTTTTTTGTTGTCTCCGTGGTGCGCATAGAAAAAACTCTTTTGCCTTTTCTCTGTGACCTCTGTGGCCAATTAGTCGTTATCCCCGAACTTTTTCCTTTTTAATTTTTACTTTTTACTTCCTGCCTTATTCTATTTATTGCCGTTTTTCAGGTCCAGGATCGACGCGCCCAGCGCTTCTTTATCCTCTTGATATTTCGGCCGGCTGTGATAGATGCCAACCAGTGAACGGATAAACACATCGGCAATATTGTTAAGATCTCGCAAGGTCAGATCACACTCGTCCAGTTGGCCGTCCGTAAATCGAGCCTGCACAATGCGCCGCACCACATCCTCCAATCTTCCCGCCGTCGGTTCCTTGAGCGCACGGGCAGCCGACTCCACTGAATCCGATAGCATCACTACGGCCACTTCCTTGCTCTGCGGTTTCGGCCCGGGATAGCGGAAGTTCTCCTCCTTTACGTCCTCCGCACCGGTCTCTTGCACCGCTTTCTGATAAAAGGGCGCCAACAACGTGCTGCCATGGTGTTCGGCAATACCGTCGATCACCGCACGGGGCAGCTTCGCCTTTTCGGCCATCTCCACACCTTCCTTAACATGGGAGATAATGATCAACGCACTCATCGTCGGCGCAAGCCCCTCATGCTTGCTTTCCCCGCCGCGTTGGTTTTCTACATAGTAGAGTGGTTTGACAATTTTACCAATATCGTGGTAGTAAGCAATAGTTCGCGCCAACACAGAATTGGCGCCCACCCTTTCCGCGGCGGCTTCGGCCAAGCTCCCCGTCATCAGCGAATGATGATAGGTGCCCACCGCTTCCAGCGCCAATCGTTTTAAAATAGGTTGATTAAGATCGGATACCTCCACTAGCTCTATATCGGTAGTTAATTTAAACAGCGGTTCAAAATACATCAGGATCACCATCGCCAAGATGGCCGACAACACACCGTTTCCCGCGCCATAGAGCAGTTCCTCGATCGATTGACGCCAGGGCACGTTCTCAAAAAAATTGATCCCGGCTATCGCCACTACATTGGCCACCGCTACAAAGATCCCCGCGCGAGCAAGATCCATACGCCGCGTCACCCGCCGCACGCAGAAAACAGCGATCATACCGCCAAAAGCCGCGACGATGAAATATTTAAAACTCATCATCATCGCTATCCCTACCAGCACACTCGTCAGCGCGGTCAACACCAACGCTAACTCAGCGCCCATAGCGATAGCCAACACCATAGAAACCGCAGCCATCGGCACCCAATAACCACTAGTGCCGGCATGGTAGAAGACACGCGCGACGATCACTATCGCCAAAGAAAGCAGGCAAACCAGTATCAGCAAGCGCGTACTAGTAAAAATATCCCGGCGATAAAACGCCAGGTAAAGTATAAAGATCAACAGGAAGGGCAAGAGAAAAAAGACGTACGAGGAACGGCTCGCTCGCGACTGCTGCAACTGCATACCCTTTAACAGGGAAAGGATCAGCTCGCTGATCCGCTCCCCCTCGTCCACAATTTTTTCGCCCTTTTTAATCTCGCTGAACACCGGCTCCACGGCACGGCGCAGTCGTTCCTGTATTTTTTCAGTCTCTTCGGCGTCATAGTAAACATTGGGCTGAATGAAATGCGATACTATCTTATGCAGCATCTGCCCAGTCAAACCGCTATAACGTATCCTGAGTTTTTTCTCCGCTACACGTAATTCACCCGAAATATCGCTTTCTTTAATTTCCACATATTTTTTATCCTTCAGGGAAACAAGGTTTCCCTTCATCCGCACCTCCACCCCACTCTGCTCAAGATAGTTGACGTAGTCCTTGTCTACCACGTGACTGCTCATCACCTTTTTGGTCAGCTGCCGGCATTTATCCTGGAAATCCGGTTTCCGCTTCTCCGTCAGCCATTTCCATTCCAGGTCATCAAGCGAGAGCTGATACTGCTCCCAGATCCTCTTGCTCCATTTCTCTTCCTGCTTGTTCTTCGCTTTATCCAGAGTATCAAAGAAAGAGTTTATCCGCTTGACCACTTTATCGCCACGATGATAGTCGAGCTTGTAAATAACCGGCGTTTCAGACAAGGCTTTCCGAATTCGTTGTTCGGTCTTATATTCATCCAATACACTGTAAGCACGCGGCGCTCTTATCTTATGCCCCGCAATGTCACCAACATCGTACCCCACCTCCCCGCCGCCACCGCTCAAAAAGAACAACATAAAGAGCCCCAGCGCGAACACACCCAGTATGACCGCACGGCCGTGCCATTCCTTCTGCCGCATCCACTCTGGCAAGCGCTCGGTCTTGACGTTTATTCCCTTGTTCTTTTTACGAGTCGTTATCATCTGATCCCTAAGTTGATTTACTGCTCACGCCACTCAAAAAAACTCTTTTCACCACGACGACATAACGTAAACCAGTCGTTAGTCGTTGGTATTTAGTATTTGGTCTGCAACCAAATACCAGATACTAGATACCGCCTTATGCCGTTATCCAAAAAAGAGCCGTTAACGTCGTGTCGTTGTGGTAAAAAGCCGTTATCCAAAAAGAGATTTTTTTAAGTTGTTCCTCTGTGTTCTCTGTGACCTCTGTGGCTATGCCTTTAGCCGTTATCCAAAAAAGAGCCGTTAACGTCGTGTCGTTGTGGTAAAAAGCCGTTATCCCTTTTTCCATCAAGCTACGCACTTTATCGAAACCAGCCATCTCATAGAGCGCATCATATAACGGGCGCAAGTAAGGCTGTATCTTTTCGCTTAAATCTCCGGGAAGATAACCGAGTTTCTCGCCGGCCTCCACAGCAGGACGCGCCAGCACCAAGCGGCGCACCTCCTCACGAAAAAGTTGGTCCAACGCATAGGCTACAGCCAAGTAAGTTTTCCCAGTACCGGCCGGGCCGATAGAAAACACCAGATCATGGCGGCGTAACGCGGTGAGATAACGCTTTTGTCCCGGAGTACGGGGAAGGACAACCCTGCGGGAAGACGGGAAAGTAATCTCTTCTTCCCCCAAAGAACGATTGGCAAGACCTACAGCTCCCTTATTACTCAAAGCCTGCCCCGCAGCAAGCGGACGGCGGCGCGCGCACTGCAAGGCCTGCTCTATCATCTCCTCGGTCACTGAGCCATGCTGACGGTTAAGGTGAGTAAGTTCAGAGAAAACGGAAAAAACCCGCTTCACTTCAGCAACGCTTCCCGAAATAGTTAAAACGCTGCCCCTGACGCTGAGCCGCGCTTTGAAACTCTTACGGATAAGTTTCAGGTTACGATCCTGCGCACCGAATATATTGAGAGCTTCCGTTTTTCCGCCTAAAACTATCTTTACAGACGAACCCCCGCCGCTTAAAAAAGGCATTCCAGCCCCTTTTTTGGTTCTGTTCAAAAGATAGACGCTCCCAAACCCGGCTAGTCCAGGTAATCGAGCGGCAAGCTCTTCCGCGGGTCGCTGTGCGCGCGGTAACGGGGCGTGTTTTTGGCATCATCAGTCGCATCGGACATCTCATTCGCCGTAGCGCCCTTCGGAACAGAAAATTCCTGGTCCGCAAAGATCAGGTCAGGATCGTCAATCTCCGAGTGATTAGCCTTGTAAAGGAGCGGCCACAGCCAAGGATCACCTAATACCCCGTCCGTACCGGAGATATCCCAAAGTGTATCCGCCTTGACTACACGGTACTTGCGTCCCCGGGGAGTCTCTGCCACTGGGGCGGGCGTAGGCTCCGCTGTAGCTTCGACAACCGCTTCCGGCTCTTCCTCTACAACCTGAACGGTTTCTTCCTCAGCCTGGTCAATTTCCGTCTGCTTCACCTGCTTTTTCGCACAGCCAAAAGAAAAGATCAAAGCCGCGAATAAAACGAGAATCATGCCAAAGTTCCTAAACAAACTACACCTCCTTGTTAGTGCCCGTCTAATTAGATATATGACTTTTTGCTTCCTTCGCGGTAAAACGCCACGTTTTACGCTGAAAAACCATTCCCAACCATCGCTAAGCGGAAATTCTAGCAACTCCCCTGACGCTTGTCAATAGTTAATTTTTTCACTGTCATTTACGATTCAAAAGTGAACTGTTTCCTGTAAATCTTTGGTTCAAAAGTGAACCCTCAAAATGCTGTACTCTGAAGCCAAAAAGGGAGGCTTCAGATGTCGCAAATCCACAAAAAGTTCACTGACGACCAAGTAAGAGATCTTATGGAACGTTATC
>JAUXIB010000098.1 GCA_030621225.1 candidate division FCPU426 bacterium | reverse complement strand
TGCCGTAATGCCAGTCAACTTTTACTTTAGCCCCTTCCTGCTTATAATCAGTTATCTTTTTATTTGCTATTATCCCCCTGCCGCCTACCACTACTACGCTCTCGCATTCCAGACCTACGAACTCTACTTCATCAGGGTTTAAATTCTCGATCACCAGCTTGCCCTTGCCGCTGGTAATAAAATGGACCGTCCATTCTTCGCCTACTACCGGTCGGGATTTATGATTGAGGATTTGGATATAGTGGGAACTATTGCTCCGCCGGTCGCCCTGAAGGCAGAAAGAGAACAATGCGAGAAGTACCAGAGTGTATATTTTCTGATGATGCATATTGGGTCACTACTGTCTGAATCAGCAAAAACAGAAGCACCCCCTCCCTCGATGGGAGGGGAGAAAGGGGAGGGTGGATATTTCACTAAGGGAGTCCCTTTCGGGAATTCCCGCCATCAGTTCTTCACCCCCACCTTTATCCTCCCCCATCAAGGGGGAGGATTCCCGTTTCGGGATCCATGTTTCAAACGAAATGAGAGCCTGGTTTCATGAATCCTTCAACTCGTTGTTTCCGCTAATTGAGACAGCGATCCTATTAAATGTATTATGATTGATTAGCTGACAATTGTCAATGGCGCCCGTGTCTGTCTTTTCTCGGGATTCGGGACTCGATGCTCGGGATGCGTAGGGGCGGACCTCAGCGTCCGCCCGCCGTTTCATTGTAACTATTCAGTGAAGCGGGGGATCTGTGCACACGCAAAAACCCATTTCCTCCAAAGTCCAACTGGACACCCGCCTTTGCGGGTGTGACAAGCAAAGACAGGTGTGATAAAATGGTTGTCATTCCCGCGAAAGCGGGAATCCACGAGTTTTCCCCGCTCCACTAAAGGGATACCTCCGGTTTTCCTATTCTACTGTTTCTTGTTATGGTACTTTGATTATTTGATCTTTCCCCGTTTGCTCACGTGTATTAAATGGTATTAAGTCTCAATAGACTGTGAAATAATATTACCGACACACTAAAGAAAACACGGTTTGTAACAGTCTAATGAATAAGCAGCCAAATAGAACATCAAATAGCGACCTGAATAAATTGAATGCAAAAGATTACGCTCTCCTTGATAGAGCGAAAAAGGGCGATGAGAGTGCTTTTAGAGAAATTGCGGCAGAACATGGGGATATGATCTTTCGAGTGGCCTACAGCTTATCTGGTAACAGTGATACTGCCAAGGACATATCCCAGGATGTCCTGATCCGTCTTTTTAAACATATCAAGGGTTTCGCTGGACGTTCCAGCTTGAGAACCTGGATTTACCGCATCACTGTAAACACGTCAATAGAGCACACTAAGAAGCGTTCATTTCTTCCTCTGATCAATACAATGTTCCAAAGGCCTGACCCTCGTTCCGATCCTTTGCGGGAGCTACAACGGGGTGAGAGACAGGAGCGCCTGCTCAAAGCTATAAGCAGCCTTCCTGAAAGGCAAAAAGAGGCGCTTACCTTGAGCAAGTTGGAAGGCTTGCGTTATGAGGAAGTAGCGCGAATTCTCAAAGCGAAGATCGGCACTGTTTCAGCTTTGATAAATCAAGCGACCGGCAATTTGCGGAAGATTCTTGGCGAGGAAGAATATGAATAAGTGTGAGTTTGAAGCGCTACTGGTTAATTACATCAATGGCGAATTAGCGGCCAAAAAGAAAAGTTCCCTTAAGCGCCACTTGAAAGAGTGTAGCAATTGCCGGAGCGAGCTTAAGAGAATATCAAGCCTTCACAAGGATATGGAAAATATCACGGTTCCTTATCCATCGAAGAATGAATGGGAGGGGTTAGTAGACAGAGCGCTCGGGAAACGCACTCTTCGATTGAGGCCTGTTTTGATAGGGGTATCTCTTGCTGCCGCTGCCATAGCTGTTGTAGTAATAATCGATAAGTCCACGCCACCGACCAAAACTTCCGCAGTCGTAGCCGAAGCAGGATCTTCCAAAATGCAATGTAGTGGCGGCCCACTGCGGCCGCCACCGCGTCCGGAGGACGCGGCCATTGTAAAGTCAGGTGAGGGGGAACGACCAAACGAAGGAATCCTTGCAAAGGATTCCTATCCGACAGAAGAACGTAGTGTCGGACCACCGCGTCCGACACCACGCGCGGAGCGCGTGGTCGACGAATCCCCCCTCCGCTTCCAAGGCGCCGCTTTGGCCAAAGAACGTAGGGGCGACCTACAACGGTCGCCCGCGCGCTCATCGGGCGCGGCCGAGACCGCGAACCGTATTCCCGGGGAGCCGGTGCCCACTTCGACTATTACTCCTATTCCCGAGCAGAAGGATAAGGTGGTAATCAAGCACAACCGCATAAATCCGTCATTGGGCGAGAAGATGACGGTCTCTGTTAAAAGCGACACCCGGGAATTGATAAGCATAAGAATATACAGCAAATCAGGCAAGCCAGTCAGGACCTTAGTGAACCAGGAAGTGTCTCCTGGTATACACGAGTTTCGCTGGGATGGCACTAACGATAGTGGGGCCGTATTGGCCAGTGGTATATATTTCATAGTAATCGAAGCCCCGGGCTTCAAATTAAAAGAAAAGGCGGTGGTATTAAAATGATTAAGAAAGTAAGTATGTGCTTTTCGCTACTGCTTGCCGCAGTTCTACTCTATGGCGCCCAATGCATTGAGCGGGTAAGCCTGAGTAGTGCCGGAGCTGAAGGGAATGGGGGGAGCCGTTGGGCAAGCATCAACACGGATGGACGATATGTTTCCTTTACCTCTTATGCTACTGATTTGGTTCCCGGGAATCCTTTTGGTGAGCAAGCGTATGTATATGATCGGCAGACTGGTGTTATCGAAGCTGTAAGCTTGAACAACAGCGGTGATTTCGGTACCGGTGGTGCTTGCTCTGAGACATCTGTGAACGCCGATGGGAGGTTTGTTGCCTTTCAATCGGGTCACACTAATCTCGTTGCTGGCGACACCAATAATCTAACGGACATTTTCGTTTACGACAGGCAGACTGATACCATAGAAATGGTCAGTGTGAATAACTCAGGAGTACAAGGCAACGAGGCGAGTAGATACCCAAGTATCACCCCGGACGGACGGTATGTGGCATTTGATTCTTACGCCGATAACCTGGTCGCCGGGGACACCAATGGTGTATCCGGAGACGACGTATTTGTCTATGATCGGCAAACAAGCACCATAGAGAGGGTCAGTGTAGATAGCGCGGGAAATCAGGCAGGTTTGAGCAGCGGCTTCCCCAACATCAGCGCTGATGGCCAGATTGTTGTCTTTAGTGCATCCGCCAGTGATTTAGTGGCTGGGGATACTAATGGGGTGCATGATATCTTCGTTCATGACTGTCAAACTGGTGTTACCGAGCGAGTCAGCGTGGATAGTGCAGGTAATGAAGGCAATGATACAAGCCCGTCGAGGCCAGACATTAGCGGCGATGGCCGATGCGTGGTCTTCAACTCTTACGCCACTAATCTGGTGATTGGAGATAACAATGGTCAAAGGGATGCTTTTGTGCATGACCGTCAAACCGGCGTAACGGAGCGGGTAAGCGTGAACGATGCGGGTGTTGAGGGGAATGGGTCGAGTTACGGCTCCAGTATAAGCGCGGACGGCAGGTACGTCGTTGTTATGTCTGATGCAGATAACCTGGTTGGCGGTGATACTAACGGCACCAATGACGTTTTTGTGTATGACCGTCAGACCGACACGATCAGGAGAGTCAGCGTGAGTGATGCAGGAGAGCAAGGGAATGGTGGCACTTATACGGGGCCCGCCGTCAGCGCAGACGGCCTGTGTGTCGCTTTTGTTTCTTCCGCTTCAAATCTAATCCCAGGAGACAGTAATGGTTATGAGGATATCTTCGCTTCCTACGCATGTGCCGCTTCACCGACGCCGACGGTGACCGTAACACATACCCCCACGCCGACCTGCGAAGCCGAGCTCCCCGTGCTTAGTGTCAAGGCTGTCGTTGACCCGGAGAACAGCGACTACGTGACCGTCAATGTTAAAGCTGATAAGCCTATTGACTGCGCCACGCTCTATCTTGTGGTGGTCCCACACAGCGCTTCGCATGACCCGGTGACTGTCACCTCGTTTAGTAAGGTGGATGACACCACCTGTGAAGGGACTTACCACCGCAACCAAGGGTTCGGTGATGTGAAGACCATCACTGCTTATGCCCAGGATCCCTGCGGGAACCTCTTCTATTCTGACGGGACTTTCGAACGCGAGATAATCAGCGACAAGCCGGTGGCACTAGCCCACAACCGTATCAATCCAACTGTCCCTGGTGATGAGGCAGTCCTTCAATATCGACTTTCCCAGACTGGCCGTGTGCAAATCGAAATATTCAATAAGCGCGGCCGCCTTGCCTGCACGTTGGTGGATAGAGAAGTAGAGGCCGGAACCCACCAATTGACCTGGGCCGGCAAGAATGACAAGGGAGAGACAGTTGCGAGCGGCATATACTTCATCACGATCCGGACGAGTGAGTATACTGTGAAGGAAAGAATAGTAGTCATAAAGTAGGGGAGGTGTCGACCGCTGGACATATCTTGGTTGGTAGCGGTCGACCGCTGACTTGATGTCATTCACTAAGTCCAGCGCCACCGCAGCCTGTCCGCCGTTGTGTTGTTGTGTAGGGGAGCACCATTGCGTGCTCCCCTCGGTCGAAGACCGAGCCTAGAGGACGAAGGCGGATGCTGTCCTGCGTCCGTTAGGGCGCAGGCGATGTTTAGCTCGCCTTCGCTGGGAATGTGCGCAGATAATCATTGCCCAGCTTCGGCGAGTGGCGGACGCAGTGGTCCGCCACTACAGCTTTATCGCAGAGGTCTCTCGGCTTTATGTGGAGAATATAAAGCAAAGGGATTAGTGCGTCTTGCCGTTATTATAGATTCGAAGAATCGTAATAAACGGTTAGTATTGTTTCCTTGTAACTAAATTATAGAAACAATGAGGCAGTTTACTTTTCTTTTTATCACACTACTAATAGTAAATGGACAACCGGGAGTAGCCAGGACTACTGGGGCACAGTTCCTATTGGATGAGCACCATTCCCGCGTCGTTGGTTTGGGCGGAGCTTTTGTAGCCCTGGCTGACGATGGTGACGCTATTTACTGGAATCCAGCTGGCCTATCTCAATTAGTCCGTCCAATTCTTACCCTTACCCATTATCAGGGCTTTATAGGAACCACCAACGAATACGTGAATATCGTTTATCCATTAGGACGCTTCGGAGCATTGGGAGCTGATGTTTTCTATTCTTCTGTCAGCGATGTCACTATCTACGATGACTTCGGCCTAAAGTCCTATGAATTGGCGAATTACGACCTGGTGATGGATGCGGCTTGGGGTTTGGCCTGGAAAGATCACATGTCCCTGGGTTTGGGACTTAAATATTATCAAAGTAAGCTGGCCGAATATATTGCCAGGGGAGTTGCCGCGGATATAGGCATTCTCGCGCGAGACTACCCTTGGAAGAATCTATCTTTCGGTTGCGCCTTGCAGAACATAGGCCCAGGTGCCGCCTATATAAAAGTGTCTGATCCTCTGCCCCTGAATTTGAAGGTCGGCCCCGCTTATAAACTGAACTTTTCTTCCGCGCAATGTCTGAAACTATCTACAGAAGTGAATTACCTCATTCACGAAAGATGGCTGTATCTGAACAACGGTCTTGAATACGGTTTTCAAGAGAGGTATTTCATCCGCGGTGGTTACAGAGTAAACAGAACCTATGACAAGCTATCTTGCGGGTTAGGCGTGCGCTTGGCCAATGTAATTGTCAATTATGCTTTTCAACCGTTTGGACACTTGGGACTAACTCATCGCGTTAGCTTAAGTCTAGAGCCACTCAAGAAAAGGAAAAAGGAATCTGTTTCTGAATCAATTGTAAAGGTAAGCCCGACCGAAGAGCCTACACCTGAGCCTACTATAGAACCCACGTCCGAAACGTTATCTGAACCCCAGCCTAAAAAAATACGCCACGAATACGCTTTTAGTTTCGCCGGGGACCTGCTCTTTGCTCAGGGCGAGGCGAAGCTAAGACCCAGAGCTCATGAAGCTTTAGCAGGGGCGTTGACGGCAATAGATGAAAGATATCCGGAGAGCTATGTCATGGTTGCGGGCCATACGGATAATATACCGTGGCTGCCGGGAGGCAGGTTTAAGAATAACTATGAGCTCTCCCTGGCTCGAGCGGACGCTGTGCGGAAGTTCTTCATATCAAAAGGGATGAATCCCTTGCGCCTTTCGATAGTCGGGTATGGCGAGACGATACCCGTGGCCGGCAACGAGACTGACGAGGGGCGCACGGCAAACAGGCGGGTTGAGTTGGTGATCTACGGCGAGAAAGCAGCCGGAGTCAACGACCTGATAGTTGAAGGCAAACTGCTGGCCGAACAAGGGGACGTTCAAGCTGGGCTGGTAAGGTTGTTAAAAGCTGCCGAGCTTGATCCTGGTAACGCGAAAGCACACCTCTTAATCGGTTACTGCTATTCCAAGCTGGGGCAGAAGGGAAAAGCCCGTCAGATATTTGAAAAGTCGCTGCAACTAAACCCGGACGATAAGAAACTCAGGGATTTCTTGGAGAAGTGGGAATGAGAATGCCATGGTGGTGTACCTATCCACTGCGTTTTTGTCCGAAGAATGCTCAAATTTAACGGAACTCCTAAGCTATAGCTTTGCATTTGAAATCATCTACTAGCGGAGTATAATATCCGCTTATTCGGGATCAGTAGAGCGTGAAAAAGGAGGACTTCGTGTTCCAGCTTGATAATGAAGAAATTAGAGACTTGAGGTTCCAAATTGGAACCTCAAGTTCATGGGGAGGGCGCAGATATCGTCCTTACGTATTCACTGAGGAGGGTGTAGCGATGCTTTCAAGTGTCCTGAGAAGCAAACGGGCGGCACAGGTCAACATAGCCATTATGCGAGTTTTCGTCAAGTTCCGGCGTATATTGGAGGGCCATAAGGAGCTGGCCCGAAAGCTAGAGGAAATAGAGAAAAAGTACGATGCGCAATTCAAAGTTGTCTTTGACGCGATCCGCAAACTGATGGAACCGCCTGAGAAGCCGAAGAAGATAGGGTTCTGATCCGTGAAGGAAAACTGGCGGTGGGGGGGAGGGGGGTTACAGCCGGTTTTGCTTCAGCGGACTTGTGTCTTGCGTTGCCTCATTGAACATTTTTGGTGCCAGCCTTTAGATATTTAAGATATTTTCAGTTACCCCCCCGTTTTTGTCAGGGGTAGGTGGTAGGATGGTCTTAAACCAGAAAGGAGACCATTATGTCAAGAGGACCAAGAATTGACCTGCCAGGATTGCTGTACCACGTGATGTTCAGAGGTTACAACAAACGGGATACAGGATACCGGAAACTGGAAACCGGAGGGGTGAAATGAAAAGTTTTGTAGATTTAAGAGTGTGGAAGCATTCGCATGAGGTGGTGTTGGTGACTTATAAAATGACGAAGGAGTTTCCAGTTGAAGAGCGTTTTGGACTGGTTAATAAAACGCGAGGAGAAAGTTAATAGACCGTTTTTCCCGGAATCCTGTATCCGGTTTCCTGTATTCTTAAAGGGGTCGAGATAGGGCGAAGACTCAAGCTGACCTCGGCCAGGATAAGTCAACTGAAGTATTGGGGGGAGGAGTTGCTTGAAAGAGGAGAATGCTCAGAAGTGATTGCTGAGTTAGCGAGATAACTGCTAAGAATCTATCTGTAACGGGAAAGCCCTGTACCATTTATTGTGTTCAGGTACGGGGCGAGTCTGCCTGCCAATGATGTTTCTGCAAGATAATCAACTACACATTGTTAGGACCAGTGCGATGAATCGTATTTGGGGAGCATTGTTTTGTGTTCGCCCTATATTAGCCATCTTAAGCATGGCTAATATATTTTGATTATTATTTATTCTCTGGCCAGCCCGGAGCCAGCAAAAAGTGCGTAGGGCTGGCCATGAGCACTTTTACTCGCTCAGTGCAGGTTGTGAATTAAGCTAGCCGGCTTCAGCGATGAGTTGCCCTACTCCGCTCCTTTTGGAGCTATGTAGGGCATACTTCGCTCTTCGATATATTTGGCTTGCCATACGAAGCTTATCCAACCGTCAAGCCAAACACATTTGGATGAGCGAACGGCAGTGAGTCGATATGCCAAAGTCCCGATAGCCCTTCGATGCGCTCTCCTAATGTTCGAGCTTACTCAGGGCATTCGACTCATTTTGATATTATTTGGGCGATCAGGTGCTCCGTCAACTTTGCACCTGATTGCCCATGAGCGAACGGTAGTGAGTCGAATGGTGCCGGAGGGGGGAGTTGAACCCCCACAGGAAGTGAATCCCGGCGGATTTTGAATCCGCTGCGTCTACCAGTTCCGCCACTCCGGCTATTCTCTTATATTAATAACTGCTAATAACAGCAAACAAATCACCGCAGCGGATATATTACACCACTGCGTCTTGTGGGTTTCCAATGCCACCTATGATGGAAGAAACCCACGAGAACGCCTTTCGGCGTTCGTACCCAGTTCCGCCACTCCGGCGCGATTTTGCTCTGCAAAATCGCAGAGCCCCGCTACTTTTATTTCGATATTGAAGCGGGGCGGTCTCTTGTTTTCTGCTTCCAAACGAGCTAATCAGGCATTATACTCCACCTAACTGGAAATTCAAGGACTTCTTTCGTAAGCTCAAAGACACAGGCCCTCCCGAAACAAGAAGACACGGGCGTTAGCCCGAGTATTCTTATTCCGCAAGCTGAAATACACAAGCCCACCATAATAATAATAATCAAAAAAATGTCTTACAGCTATGTTAGGAACTTTTCAAAAGTGGACTGTTTTTGGTTCAAAAGTGGACTCCTTTCAGGTCGGAAATCTTAACCCGAAGGATGTCGATCAGCTTGTTGTTTGACCAACAACGGAGTTCAGC
>JAUXIB010000140.1 GCA_030621225.1 candidate division FCPU426 bacterium | reverse complement strand
TTAACGACTAAAGGCAGGGAGCTATAGAGAGCACAGAGGTCACAGAGAAATCCCTTTTGGATAACGGCTAAAGGCTATTGATCCACAGATTTCACAGATTTTTCTCTGGCGTAGCGGGCGTATTGCAATACGCCCCTACAAATAAACCGTTATGTCACACCTGCAAAAGCAGGTGTCCAGTACTATTGGATTCCCGCTCCCCGCTTTCGCGGGGACAAGCTTCGCGGGAATGACATGCTGCCTACCACATTCGCAAAATACGCAAACCCGTTCTATTCAAAAATCTAATTACACAGATTTTCGCTTGCTTGGTCATACGTCGTTAGACTTTTCCAAAAACTAATCTGTGTAATCTGTGGATCAATAGCCTTTAGCCGTTATCTAAAAGGGATTTCTCTGTGACCGGCGCCTGTCCCGCCATAGCCCGAAGGACGACGGCGGATGCTCTCTGTGGCTCCCTGCCTTTAGTCGTTAAGTATGTCGTGCAAAAATTAGTTTGGTATATTCATGCTAATTAAGCTAAAATTAGTTCCTTCATAATCATATTAAAGGTGGAGCATGGCCACTGTATTAGTTGGAGAAACAAACCAGGCGCTAAACGCTGAACTCTGCGCTTCCTTGGAGCAACTCGGCTTGCAGCACCAAGCCGCCTTTACCGGCGAAGAGGTGGTGTATTATGCCAGGCGTAGTCTGGGGGGATATACGGATCCCATCTCGCTGATCAGCGTTGACATCAACATCCGAGGGTTGAGTGGATTCGGAGTCGTAGGTAAGCTGAGAGCAATTGAGGGCTCACGCAACATCCCACTGGTCGTCACCGTAGAACGATACCTCACTGAAACACTTGACGATGGCTTTGAGATGGGGGTATTTGGCTTCTTTGTCAAACCGATGAATATGCGCAAGGCCGCCGTAACACTTAAGGCCGTCATCAACGGCGACACCGCCAAACTGCGTAAAGCGTCCCATGCCCATGATACCTCCGGCGGCATAGTCACCAAAGATACACACATAAAAAGGAAATAAGCAAACATGCCTACTAACAAAGTCTATTTTGTTTCACTGAATGATGAAGAGCCGGCGGCATCGCAGGCCGAGAAAACTTGTCGCTTGTTCGACGCCACCGGCTTCGGCGAACAGCTGACGGCAAACGATATTACCGCCATCAAGACCCATTTCGGCGAGGCCGGTAATCTTGGCTTCGTAAAACCACCCTGCTTAAAAGCTATCGTCGATAAAGTCAAAGCGGCAGGCGGGGCGCCCTTTCTTGCCGAAACCAGCACTCTCTACAACGGACGACGCAAGAACGCCATTGACCATATCCTGCTTGCCCGGGAACACGGTTTTACGCCGGAAAGCACCGGGGCTCCAATAATTATCTGCGACGGCCTGATCGGACGTAACGAGCTGGAAATCAAAATAAAAGGCAAACATTACCAAAAAGTATCTCTGGCCGCCGACATAATCTCATCCCAGGCATTGGTGGCTGTCTCGCATATGACGGGACACATGGCCAGCGGCTTTGGCGCCGCCATCAAGAATCTGGGCATGGGCTGCGCCTCGCGCAAAGGCAAGATGAAACAGCACTCCGATATCAAACCCACCGTTGACCAGGATAAGTGTACCGCCTGCGGCGTCTGCGTTCGCTGGTGCCCGGTTGACGACGCGATTAAGCTAGGCGCCAAAGCCGAGATTAACCATACCGTCTGCATCGGCTGTGGTGAATGCCTGGCTGTCTGCCATTTCGATGCGGTACAATTCAGTTGGGGCGAAGCCAATAAAATATTGCAGGAGAAGATGGCCGAACATGCCCTGGGTGTCGTCCAAAATAAAGAAAACAAGGTTCTGTTCTATAATTACCTCAACCACCTGACTAAAGACTGTGATTGCATGGAGACGCCAAAGGAAGGGCCGATCCTGCCGAACGTAGGCATTCTGGCTTCGACCGACCCGGTGGCCATAGACCAGGCGTCAGTGGACCTGATCAAAAGCAAAACAGGCGAAGACCTGGTTGGCAAAGCCTATCCTGAAGTCGAATGCGAACACCAGTTAGCGCACGGCGAGAAAATCGGACTGGGCAGCAGGAAGTATGAGCTCATTGCAATCTAACTCGTCACACGTCCGAAGGTCAAACGTCCAACGTCTGCTGCATCTTTCTGACGTTCTGACTTTAGACATTTGACGTTCGACGAAGAAGGAAAACAATGAACTGCCCAAGTTGTACAGACAAAGCATTACGCTCGGTAATGACCAAGCAGGGCGTTGCGGTGGACTACTGCGACGCCTGTCACGGCCTCTGGTTGGATCGCGGCGAAATATTCCATTTCAGCACCAACGACAAAGCCATAGATAAAAACCTACTGGCTGCCCTGAAAAACAAACGCCCCAGCCGAAAACTAAGCCCGCGTAGCGGTCAACCGATGATGGAAATCTCCTATCCCGGCGGCCCGCGCATTGACTTCTGCCCCCATTCCGGTGGGCTCTGGTTTGACGCCGGTGAGTTGAAAACACTGCTAGCACTGGAAAAGGCGCTGAAGATACAAGTCGCCCCTTCCCCGCCTGCCGCCGCACCACGCGCCCCGGCCGTTGGGGACACAGCGCCGGTAAAAACGAGCCGCAGCGAAACCATCCGTCACGCCAAGATCAAGGCCGGCTTCCTGCCGCTGCCCAACCTGTTTATGCGTTCGGTCTATACCCTTACCGGCCTTTATTCCCTGCTGGCGCTGGTACTGATCAGCGCTGTGGAATTCGCCGGCCTGGAACCGGAACTGGCCCTGGGGCTAGGCGTGATCGCCTCCCTGCTGCATTTCATCCTCGGGCCCTTCTTCATGGATTTCTGGCTGCGCTGGGTCTACAGCCTGCGCTGGGTTGAACCAGCGGAGCTTCCCGCTCACTTGCGGGAATTCATCAATAAAGCCAGCAAAACAAGAGGCATTAACTTTCCGCGCATGGGCATCATTGACGACGGCGCGCCGCAGGCCTTTACCTACGGTCATGTGCCGAACAACGCGCGTATCGTTATCTCACGCGGCCTGATGGAGATATTAGAGCCGGAAGAAGTAGAAGCAGTAGTGGCCCATGAGATCGGCCATGCCGTACACTGGGACATGCTGTTGATGACCCTGGCCCAGTTGGTGCCGCTGATCCTCTACTACATATATCGTACCCTGATCAGGATGCGCAGCCGAGGCAAACAAGATAAATCAGGCGCTTACCGCCTGGCCATCGCTATCGGCGCCTACGTTCTCTACATCATCAGCCAGTATATCGTGCTCTGGTTCTCGCGCACCCGTGAATACCATGCCGACCGTTTTGCCGGCAAGATCACGGGGCATCCCGAATTCCTGGCCAGCGCTCTGGTCAAGATCGCTTACGGCCTGGCCGGGCAGGAAAAGAAAAAAGATGAAAAGAAAAAAGGCAAACGCTCGGCCAATCTGGACGCGATCAGCGCGATGGGCATCTTTGACGCCGGCGCGGCGCGCAACCTA
Source organism: candidate division FCPU426 bacterium (assembly GCA_030621225.1). Lineage (GTDB taxonomy): Bacteria > Oederibacteriota > JAUXIB01 > JAUXIB01 > JAUXIB01 > JAUXIB01. The sequence continues at coordinate 3,370 of JAUXIB010000140.1, read as the reverse complement.
GCCGTCGCCAGTTACGGTACGACCGGCACTACGTCCGTAGACAAGCAGACATTAAAATGCGCCATGCGCTGGGACCTTTGGGTCCCCTGGGCCAAATACTATGAAATCCACTCCACCCATCCCCTGGTGGCCAACCGGCTGCGCCATCTCTCAGACCAGTCAGTAAAAATGGGCCGGGAACCTTACGTCGTCTTTGATGAGGTACCGCCGGAATCCTACTGGGACGAGTTTGTAACCGATGTTGGCTTTCACCTGCTACCCGCCCTTACCCTCATCATCACCCTGCTCTATTTTGGCGGCACACAACTCAGCGGGCAATTTGACCCACAGCAATTATCTCTGCTCGCGCCCTGCCTGCTGCTGCTCTTGGGCGTGACCAGCCTGATCAAGGTGCTCTACTCCTATCGTGGCGGTTACTTCCCGATCATGAGTGTCGCTTCATTGCTAAAGAAGGTCAAGGTCTCCGCTGTCAGGCCCGTGCCCTGCCGTCTTAAGGGCACGATCATCGGCCGCGGCGTGCCCGGTTACATCTTTTCCGAGGACTTCGTGATGCGCGATGACACCGGCATCATCTTCCTTGACTACCGCCAGCCGCTCAGGATCTGGGAGTTTTTCTTCGGCCTGCTGCGCGCCAAGCGCTATCAAAACCAAGAAGTGGAAGTGGAGGGCTGGTACCGCCGCGCGCCCACGCCCTATATCGAGCTCAAATCCTTCCGGGTAGGCGGTGAAACAAAAAACTGCTATGTGTATTATATGAAGTTATTCTCGGCAATCGCGGCCAGTACCATAGGATTGTTTTGGCTTCTCGGCAGCATGTAATACTATTGAAGTGTCAAGACAGTTGCTCATTGCTAGTCGCTGGTCGCTCGTGACAGCACTGACCACTGACCCCCGACCCCTGACCACAAAAAAGCCCGTAGATCACACCCAACGATCCACTAAAAAAGCAATCGAGAAAAGCAGCGTGCTGACCGCATGAAACCCGATCACGGCTCCGTTGGCGGGAAGTAATTCCTTGATCTTGTCGTAGTGGCGGCGGACCGTTAGCGCGGCTTTGATGGCCAGAGGCAGTCCCAAGAAAACAACCAGTGACAACAACGGGAAATAACCGCCGGCAACCCCTGAAATAATCATCACGAAATACAAGGCGAGTAGTATACCAAGCCCGCTTGCCGCGCGCTTTTTCCCCAGGACGACGATCAGCGTTTTCTTACTCGCCTGCTTGTCCGCATCGTGGTCCTGGAAGCCGTTAATATACAGGATCAAGGCCACCAGCAGACCCACTGGGATAGAGGCGAGCAAAGGAACCAGGGTAAGCACTCCTGTTTGAACGTAGAAAGACCCCACCGCAACACAGGGACCAAAGGCGATCAGAATAGTCAACTCCCCCAGCGGGGTATAACCGATCCGCAACGGTGAGGCGGTATAGAAGAACCCCAGGAAAAACCCCAGGATACCGATGTAGAGAATTACGTTACCGGGCGTCGCCCAGTTCAGATAAAGACCTATCGCCGCGACCAAGGCGAAGCAGGTGAGCGAACACCCCAAGAACCAACCGGGTGAAAGCTGTTTCTCCTGAATGTAGCGGCTGCCGCCGGAGAAAACAGTAGGCGTCTTATTAAACCAGTCATTCTGTGAAGTATGATCATAGTAGTCATTGGACACATTAGCCGCGGTATGCACCAGCACCGTCCCCAAAAGGACAAGCAAGAAATGCCCCAGCTGGAACACGCCATGCGTATTGTAGGCAATAGCGGTGCCCAACAGCGCCGACATCACGCTGGCAGTTAAAAATGGCAGGCGCATCGCGCCCAGGTAGTAACCGAATTTCTTTCCTTCTGGTGCTGGCAAGCCCATAATTCTCCTCGTATCTAGTATTTAGTATTTAGTCGTTAGTATTTGGTCGCCTACCTATCAAGCACCAAATACTAAATACCAACCCTTCGACAAGGTTTACACTGAGCATGTCGAAGTGCTCAGGGCAGACGACTATCGACCCCCGCCTATGCCGGTATATAAACCTTATCCGTCCGCCTGCATTTCTCTTTACACTTAATACCAACCTGGTCGCCCTTCTTGGCCTTTTCAACGACCTCATGCTCGATCTGCATCGTCTTGATCTTGAGGGTAACGTCAGTGGTGTGTCCTTTGATGTGGATCTCGTCACCAGCTTTGAGCGCGCCCTTGGTCAGCTCAATCGCCACCACACCGATCTTACCGAAGTAGTCCCTCACCAGACCAATTTCCTTCTCCTTTACTTTTTCCTTCTTCTCCGCCTTCGCCGTCACCTTCTTCTTCACCGGTTTCTTCTTCTCAGCCATTTTTCCCCCTTCTTTTGACCTAAAGATAACATATACCGACTGCCGATGGCAACAGGAATATTTTCACAACTTAGAAAGGGGAAGAGAGCTGGTGACCCCCTGCAGGACCAGGGAAGCACCAAAAACAGCTTTGAATCCACAGATTACACAGATTTCACAGATTATTCTTTGGATAACCCTTCGATGGACTCAGGGCAGGCGGCAAGGGGAATTCTTCGCTAGCAGGGGAGCATTCTTGGTTTTGACGGTTTGAAGTTGGGGTTGGACGCAAAAATTACACGGATTACGAAAAAATATTGTTTTCTCGAGAGTATTCCTACCTATAATTATAGCACCCTCACAGGAATCTATAAAAGGGCCTCATCTACTGATTTTTTCAAAGACGGGAGCTTATTGGCAATAACGTCCCAGACGATATCCGGATCTACCGAAGAATACTTATGAATCAGCACATCTCTAAGTCCGGCGATGCGTTTCCATTCTATCTCGCTGTGTTCGTTTCGTATTTCTTCAGGTACTTTCTTAACGGCTTCGCCTATTATCTCAAGATTGCGCACTACTGCATCAAAGGTCTTGGAGTCCTCTTTTAGCATTTCAAGAGTAACTCCTTTCATGTATTCGCTGATCTTGGCACAAGCCTGAGAAATGTCCTCGAAATAGACTTTATAATCCCGGGGCATGAATGACCTCGTCGAGTATGTTAGACTGCAGCCGTGGCTTCAGCACATCGGCAGTAACCAAATCCACCGACCTGCCGAATTCAGCTTCCAAACATTCTTTAAGGTCCATCAGTCCATCAAAAGATTTCTTCTCAAACTCCACGACAAAGTCAAGGTCACTGGCGGGTGTGCTGTCACCCCGCGCAAAGGAGCCGAACAAGCCTAGCCTCTTCACACCGCATTTCCTTATGTCGTCCCTTTTCTTTTCCAAGGACTTTAAAATGATTTCCTTTGTCAATTCCATGATTATCCTCTTGTTACCAAACGCTCCTCATAACGCATTTAGTATATCACAGACACCCGCGTAGAACAATACTACGCCCTACTGTT